>JBBRMX010000083.1:0-12660 GCA_038230615.1 Thermomicrobiales bacterium
AATTCCCTTCAACTGTCCGGTTCGATGTGGGTTGGGCAAGTAGGCGGCGACGAAGTCGTCATTCTTTATCGCGTCGCGCCGGAGCGCGAACGCGAACTCGACCATGAATTCGCGCAAATTATGGCAACGATAGATTTCAACGCGCCGTAAAGACACGACGCACTAGTCTCCGCATTGAACGAAGGGCAGCAATATCCGGTCATGCACGACCTCCGCGCCACCAGAGTGCTCGCCGCATAGGACGTGCGACACGACAAATAGCCGCGCAGTCGGGTACGATAGCGTCAGGACTCGCGCCTGACGGAGAGGATGCCCCGATGCGGTTGCGTCGCGCCCCGATTGCCGCAGAACCCGTCCCCAGAGTCGGTGCCGATAATGCACCGGCATCGTCGCCAATGCCGGAAGATGCCGCAGACCCTGCGACGCGCACACCGCCGCCACTCGGTGCGTTGTTTGTCGTGTGGCTGCGGATCGGTGCGCTCTCGATTGGCGGGGGGGCGTCCACGCTCTATATGATGCGGCGCGAACTCGTGCAGCGGCATCGCTGGCTGACAGGCGAGGAGTACAACGAGGCGTTCGCGCTCTCCAAACTCGTTCCCGGTATCAATATCACGGCGCAGACTATCCTGATGGGGCGGATGATCGCAGGTGGGTGGGGCGCGGTGGTGTGCCTCGCGGGGTTGCTTGCGCCCGCTGTGCTGCTTACGAGCCTGTTCGCTGCGACGATCACGGCGGTACAGGGCAATCACATTGCGAATGCGATGCTTGGCGGGGTCGTACCGGCGGCAGGAGGGCTGACCTTTGCGATTGTGGCACAGATGGGCGGTGGGCAGATCGGCACCGGGTGGGCGCGGGTGCGGTCGCTCGGTTTGATGCTCGTCTTCGCGCTGGCGGTGCTGCTCGGTCATCTGCCGGTGCCGGTGGTGCTGATCTTCGCGGGGATTCTCGGCGCGTGTTTCCCGCAACTACTCGGCGTCGTCCCCACGAAGCCGCAAACGAGTGGCGCAGTGCCGACTGCGGAAGGGGAGGGGACGCCATGAACGCGCTCACGCTCTTTTTGGAGTTCCTCAAAGCGGGGTTGCTCTCATTCGGCGGTCTCGGTAGCCTACCAATTCTGGTGCAGAGCCTCGTGAATGGTCACGGGTGGGCGACAGAAGCGCAGATCGGGCAGTCGTTGGCGGTGGGTCGCATCAGCCCCGGACCGAACGGGCTGTACATCGTCGCGCTTGGCTACCTGATACTCGGTCCGGCGGGGGCGGGGGCAGCGACGGCTGCCTCGATCATCCCTTCGCTGCTTGTGCTGCCGCTCTCGGCGGTCTACCGGCGGGTGGCGGGCAATCCGCGTGTAGTCGGAGCGATGCGAATGATCGGGTTTGCGGTGGTCGGCACGCTGTTTGTCACCGCCACGACGCTTACACGGGCGGCAGCGGCGGCATCGCGCATTGATCTCGCTATCGCCCTCGCCGCCCCGCTCATCGTGCTGCTGCGCCCGAAATGGAACCCGGTCTTCGTGCTCGCCGCCGCTGCGGTCGTCGGGCTGATCGTGCATTACTGATACTGAACATTTTCGCGATTGCCCCGAACGCTGTCCAGCGGCGTCAGTTTTGCAAAGGATCGCGTTCATTTCCTCGTCTCGAAATCAACGTCTCATCAGTTCGTTCTCTGAGGCCTATAGAAGCGCATTTGATGATCGCATCGCCTGTTTCACCGGTGCTCCCTGAGCGCAGATGTGCTGCATACCAAGGAGCAAATCAGGAGTAACGGACGATCCCATCGATAGCCCTAGGGCGTCCGTCCGATTTCACTTGACAACATGGCTTTCCATGAAGTATGTTGACCAGTAATCATCCATCAAGGCACATGTCAATTTTTCTCGGACACGCCAGAGGGGTCGTTTTGGTCTCGGCTGCGTCGTAAGAGAAGTGCTGCGCTGGGTGGCGGAACGCGTGGAACACGAACGAGGAAGGATGGTATTCCCAGATGCAAAACGTGCACATGACCCGACGTGGGTTCCTCAGCGGGGTTGCGGCCAGTGCCGCAGCCGCCATCCTCGCCGCCTGTGGCGACAGCACCGCCACCGATACCCCGGCGGCCAAGGTAGCGACCGCAGCCGCACCCACCGCCGGTGCCGCGCCGACGGGGAGCGCGGCTGCGGTGGCAACGAAGTCCGCTGCGAGTGTTGCGACGGGTGCGACCACGGCCCCAAGCGGCTCGGTGGCGGTAGCGACCACCCCCGCCGCATCCGGTTCGACGACCGCCGCGTCCGGTGCCATCAAGCCGATCCCGCCCCCCGCTTCCGGTGTGTTCAAGGGGCAGACGATCTCGACGCTCGCCCGTCAGGAATACTTCAAAGGCACCGAGCAGGCATATGACCAACTGCTGGTGGCATTCTCTCAACTGACCGGTGCGACAATCGACAACACGCACCAGAATGTCGACACGGGCGATACCGTTGCTAAGCAGGACGCGGCGGTCAAGTCGGGCAATGCGCCCGTGCTGTTCTACGGTGCCGGGTATGCCCCGCAGTGGAACCAGTTCGGCGACCTCCTCGATGTGACCGATGTGGTCACCCAACTGCAGGATGCCTACGGACCCGCCGAGGACGCCTTCAAGACTGAGCTCTTCGTTGACAACAAGTGGGTCGGCGTTCCCTATTCCACGCAGGTCACGGGTCTCTTCGCGCGCAAAGATTGGCTGGCAGAGAAGGGAATCAAGCCGGAGGAGATCAAGACCTTCGAGAACATGCGCGATATCGCGTTGCAGATCTCCGACCCCTCAAAGAACCGTTACGGCTGGGGGATGACGACCAACCGCAGCGGCGACGGCAACTATCAGGTAGAGAGCATCCTTTGGGCGTACGGCGGCGCGATCAACGATAACGACGGTCTGAAGGTGACCTTCAACTCGCCCGAGACGGTCGCGGCGATCAGTTTCCTCGCCGACATCCACACCAACCCGAAGTACAAGAATATGCTGCCGCCCGGTGTCGCGGGATGGACGGACCCGTCGAACAACGAGGCGTGGCTGTCGGGGACGATTGGCATCACCCAGAACGGCTACACCCTCTACGCCAAGTCTAAAGCAGACATGAACCCGGTCTACGACAACACCGTGATACTACCCGGCGTGATCGGTCCGGGTACGGATCAGATCATCACGGTGCCGGGGTACTTCTATTTCTGCCTCTTCAAGAACGGAAAGAACCCGGAGATCGCGAAAGAGATGATGAAGTATCTCACCGCACCCGGCGCATTCATCAATATCGCCAAGCCGTCCAACGGCCTGAACATGCCGGCGTTTAAGAAGGTGTGGGACGCTGACCCCTTCTACACAAGCGGCGATCCCTCCTTTCCGGCACTACGCCAGTTGATAGAGACGAAGCTACCGATCAAGAGCAAGACAGGCTTCGCCTTCCCGCAGGCAATCACCCCGGGGTACAGCGCGGTGAAAAGCCAATATATCCTCTCGGACATGATGGGCGATATCATCCAGAAGGGCACCAAGGTACCCGAAGCGGTGAAGGCGGCGCACGAACGGATGGTCGGCATTTTCAACCAGATCGGTCTCAAGCAGTAGCACGCTATCCGCATGCAAGACGGTAGGGTGATGTCGGCGTCCGGTGTCGGGCGCGGACGTCACCGCGTCACTGCAACGGGCGGGTATGAGGGCAGCGGAGAACGATATGCCCCGCTCATTGTGCTGCTGCGCCCGAAATGGAACCCGGTCTTCGTGCTCGCCGCCGCTGCGGTCGTCGGGCTGATCGTGCATTACTGATACCGAACGTTGATAAGACGAACCCGAATACCGTTCAGCGTCAGCCGTCTGTCGAGGGCTTGCTGCTCGTTACTCGTCTGAGCATTATCGGTGCGGTTTGTGGGAGGCATGGGTTTTGAGCCGCACGTCCGCCTCTTTTTGTCTATGCGGCAATATCATCGGCACTGATCAGCGGGAGTAGTTGGTGGACCGCTCGGTGAAGTGTAAGGTATTTCGACGTCGTTGAGTGTTCCAGAAATTGTCCAGATAATTTTTGATGCTTTCGGATTGGTCTGGAAGGTAAACAGTACCTGACGACCAAGCGGAACGACCGTAGGGTTGGAACGAGACCAGTAGATCGTCTGATTCGGTGCTGCGAAATGGGAGGCATCGACAGGGATTATGCCCTCTCCTGTATTCGTGATGAAAACGCCATAATACACAGATAGGCCAGTGTTCAATTGCGTATATGTCACGAATCCCCTATACACCGCATCATGATTGGGGGGGTCAGGGAGAGACGCGAACGCGGTTCCGCTATTTGGGAGGGGCGTAGGATAGGGGAAATATTCGTAAAAGGCACAAGGTAGACGCGTGGCTGCTAGGGTCGGGGTTGGAGAAGCGACTTGCACAACTGGGGTTGGGGTTGAAGAAATAACGCTCGCAACCGGAGTCTGACTGCCCGCGCACGCGGCAAGCGACATCAACATCACGGTCAGTACAAGCATCCTTAGGACACGCAGCATTGAACGTTTCCTCCTACTATCATCAAAAGAATGACCGAACCGGCAAACCAACGCTACGCAGCGTGTCTGGTACTGGTATATGTTGTGGCAGCAGTACTTGGCGAATACAATCCTCATGCGGATGGATTCAACTGTCCCACGATGTATATCGGGAGTGTACTCTAGCTCGATATGAGACTGCACGCCTTTGTGCGTCAATCTCGCGTCGGTTTCTCCTTTTTCTGACACTTGCTCCTTCACGCGAAGGAACGGATACCGAACGGGTACGAAAAGTGTGGAGGTGCATGTGGCGGACAACGACGAAATTGTGCGGAAATTGGAGCGGTTCATCGAAGACCAGCGGCACACAACCGATGCGCTGGCGCGGCAGGTGGATGACCTGATGTTCTTCCAGCGGCTCGGTGATGTCGCAGAGGTGGACCTTGTGCGGTTCACCGGGCCACCCCCGGCATACGAAAAGAGCCTCACGGCGCAGGGGGCGGGAAACCCGGTCATCGTCCCCGCCTATACGTTCGTGCCGCGTGATCTCGACCGCACCGTACCGCAGCCGCTCATCGTTTTCGTGCATGGCGGGGTTCATGCGAATTTCGGCAGCAACGGGGCGAACATCGTGCGCGAACTCGTCGTGCAGGGGTATACCGTGATCGCGCCCGATTATCGCGGCAGCACCGGCTACGGCAGGGCATATTACGAGGCGATAGATTACGGCGGTCTCGAAACCGAGGATACCTTCGCGGCGCGAAACTGGGCGGTGGAATCGCTGCCGTGGGTGGACCCGCACCGCGTCGGGGTGATCGGCTGGAGCCACGGCGGGTTGCACGCGCTGCTGAATATTTTCGACCACCCCGACGCATACGCTGCGTGCTACGCTGCCGTGCCGGTGAGCGATCTGATCGCCCGCATGGGTTACAAAAGCCAAGATTACCGCGACCTCTATTCCGCGCCCTACCACATCGGCAAAACCGCTGAGGAGGATGTCGCGGAGTATCGCCGCCGCTCGCCGTCGTGGCAAACACACCGGTACGCCGGGACGCCGCTGCTCATCCACACGAACACCAACGACGAGGATGTCAATGTCTTCGAGGTGGAGCGGCTCATTCAGGCATTGCAACTGACGGGCAAACCGTTCGAGCACAAAATCTACGCCGCCGCTCCCGGCGGTCATGCGTTCAATCGTCTCGATACCCCGCTTGCCCGTGAATCGCGCCGCGATGCCTATCGCTTCCTCGCCCATCATCTCGCGCCCGCCCGCCCGGTCGAGTAGGGTCATCGTCAGAAGGGAATCGTCTGCCCGCTGTCTCGTTCCCGCTGTCGGGAAGAAGACAGCGGGCGATCCGTTTGTGCGCCGCACCGCCCGATGTCGCGGACTTTCGCGGTATACGTGCAGTTGCGACTTGACCGGATATTTGTTATTGTAAAGTAGAGAAGTGAACGTACGCAATGTTCGTATAATTCTATCGCGGGAATGAGGGCAGGACGACTATGCGCGATCAACGGCGGCGACGCGCCTGCTGGCTGTTTCTGGCGACGGTGCTGCTCCTGCCATTTTTCGCCCTCGGTGCGCCGATAGGTACCGCCGCAGTGGATGTCACACAGTTCCGCGTGCGCGTGCTCAATGCGGTGCAGGACAGCGGGGTTGATGTCTGGCTGAACGACCGCAAAATCGGTGACAACCTCGCTTTTCGTGCGATTACGACCTACACCGGCGTCCCGCAGAACTCGTACGAAGTGCAGGTGTATGCGCCGGGGAAGACGAGCCGCAGCGATATTCTCGTGCATGTCGTCGTGCCGTTCTTTGCGCCGAACGATTATACCGTCATTGTGTTCGGCAAAGTATCGGACAACACTATTGCTGCCTCGGTGGAACCCGATGCGAACAGTATTGACGGTTCCGGCAATACGCGGGTGCGGTTCGGCAACTATCTGCCGAACTCCGGCACCGTCGCGCTGGCAACCGCCGGTACGAATATCGTGCTCGGCAGGGCGGGGTTTGCCGTTGCCGACCGCTATACGCCGATTGGTGCCGGGGCGTACAACCTATTCATCAACAACAGTGAGAGTAAAGTGCTGGCACAGGGGCAAATAAGCCTCGCGGCAAGCACGGTAGTCAGTATCTTCCTCCTCGCAGGGACAAACGATTATCCGGACCCCGTCCTGCTCGTCAGTGTGGATGCAGGCGCCGCCGTAAGCCAGTCCACGAGCACGCCTCCGGTCGGAGCAACTGCGACCCCTATACCGGCAGCGACCTCGACGCCCGCACCGAACCTGCCGACTGCAACCCCCGTGCCGAACGCCGCCCCGCCCGCAAGTACCGCGCTCCGGAACGCCTACAACCGTGTGCCGCCTGTCTCGAACACCGCCACCCGGCGATACTTTACCGAGACGGGTCATACGCTGCAAAATGGTTTCAAGCGATATTGGGATACGCATGGTGGGGTCTTGGCATTCGGTTACCCGCTGACGGAGGAGTTTTCCGACAGCGGCGCGTGTGGCTGCAACCCGCGTACCGTGCAGTATTTCGAAAAGGGGCGGCTGGAATATTACCCGGAGTTCCGCAGCACTCCCGCCGAAGTACAGGTCGGTCCGGTCGGTCGGGATTTACTGCGTTTCTTCGGGCTAGGGTAAGCCCCACCCCACTCAACATGTAATGCACGCTTGCTATTGTGTCAATGACGCTTGACACTTTTGTGATGATCTGGCATACTCTATGGTGTCAAGGGTGCTTGTCACATAGGAGGCATTTCATGTCCACAGTCAACACGGTCAACAGCGCGGGTCGGTCATATCTGCGGGAGTTCGGGAGCGCGATGCTCGCGTACAGTATTGCAGTGCCGGTATCATTGTATATTCTGCAAGCAAATCCGGGGGCGTCGTGGCGGGTGCTCATCGCGCTGCTGCCAGTGGTTCCCGCCCTGTTCGCACTCTGGGCGTTCGTGCGGTATCTGGGGCGCACAGACGAATTGCAGCGGCGCATCCAACTGGAAGGGCTCGCGCTCGGTTTCGGTGGTGCGGGCATCCTGACCTTCAGTTACGGATTTCTCGAAAATGTCGGCTTCCCGCATCTCAGTTACATCTACGTCTTCCCGCTGATGATCGCGCTCTGGGGCGTAGGGGTGGCGTTCGCAAACCGCCGGTTCCGATGAAAAATACGCTCAAAGTGCTACGGGCAATGCGCGACTGGTCGCAGGCCGATCTTGCCGACCGCCTTGATGTCTCCCGCCAGACCATCAATGCCCTTGAAACTGGCAAATACGACCCCAGTTTGCCACTTGCGTTCAAGATCGCGCATCTGTTCGGGCAGCCCATCGAGGCGATTTTCCAGCCAGAGCCAAATGGTATAGCCCCGCCGGACGAGTAAAGTACAGGGAGTGGGCAGCGCAGGGCTGCCCGCTGTTCCGTGTTGCCCCTCTAAATCTCTCTCCCACCGTCCAGTTTACCCGATTTGCTCATTCGCCAATAATTCGCTACCTTATGTACGTACAATCTGTCTGTGCATTCCTCGCTGCTGCGGAATGCGCGATGTATCTCAGAGGAAGGGGCGAGTATGATGCGAAAGGTATGGGGGCGCAGTGGGGCGCGGGGATCGATGATCGGGGTTTTCTTGTTGCTTTCCGGGGTAGTGGCGACCTTTGCGCTCCCGGCAGTAAGCGCGGCAGACAGCACATTCCGCGTGCGCGTGCTGAACGCGGTCGCAGACAATACCGGCATGGATGTGTGGATAGATGATCAGCAACTTGCCGCGAACGCACCCTTTAAAGCACTGAACCCCTACACCGCACGCAAGCCGGGCAACTACGAGTTGCGTGTCTTCCCGCCGGGGAAAACCGCGCGGTCGAGCGCGTGGGTCGTGCTTGGGATCAAGTTCGAGGCACCGAAAGATTACACGATTGTCGTCCACGGCAAGCAATCAGACAACACGTTAGAAGCAACCATCGAGATTGACCGCAACACACAGGACGCGAGCAATGCCCGTATACGCTTCGGCAACGACATCATTGGGGCGGGGCAGGCAACGCTGGCGATTTCAGGCAGCAACACGGTGCTCGGCACCGCGAAAGTCGGGGAGACGGACGAGTACACGACCGTCGCGCCGGGGTCGTACACGATCTTTGCGAACGACGCGAACGCCAACCTCATCACGAAAACGACGCTCACGCTCGGCGCGAATACCGTCGTAAGTGTCTTCCTGCTCGGTACGCCGAGCGGTAGCCCCGGCCCGCTCTTTGTCACGAATGTGGATACAGGCACCGCCCCCGCACAGGTAACTGCAGCACCGACCGCCGCCCCGTCTGCTCCATCTGCTCCCGTGACGAATATCGTGCCGGCAGCAACACCGGTGTCGTCTGCGGCGGTGCCGAACGATGCGAACTTGCGGCAGGCATTGCAAGCGGTGCCAAGCACGCCGAATACCGCAACGAAAGTGTGGTTTGGCGCGACTAACCATACACTCGGCGGTGGCTTTAAGGCATACTGGGAGGCGCACGGCGGGCTATCGCAGTTCGGCTACCCGCTGACCGAGGAGTATCAGGGCGTCTCGCCGTCCGATGGGCAGATACGCACGATCCAGTACTTTGAACGCGCCCGCTTCGAGTATCACCCGGAAAACAAAGGCACCGAGTACGAAGTGCAGGCGGGTCTTTTGGGGCGCGAACTCCTCCGTTTTCTCGGCGCACTCTAGGAAAAGAGTAACGAGTAGCAAGATGTATGGCGGTATCGCGGGCTAGCGCACGTGGCACCGTGCGTGGAACGAAATCTTGTTACTTGTTACTCCTCCACCCTCTGGTTGCGTTCGGCGCATCAGCGCGGTATCGTCCCGGTACAGGAAGGGCGGGCGATGCGGGTGCGATGGGGCGGGCGGAGACGACATCGGGGTGGGCGGGTGCTGGCGGTGCTGACGCTGGCGCTCATCGGATGCAGCGGCGGCACCGCAGCAGGGACGGCAACCACTACCGCCCGCCCGCTGGGTACCGCCAATCTCGCCACGCAATCCGCCCGCGCCGCGACGCTCGCTGCTACCGTGACCTCGGTGGCACGGGGGACGCCTCAACCCGCCACGCCGACATTCCAACCCGCCATGCCGAACCCTGTTATCGCCGCGACTGCATCCGTCCCAATTGGCACCCCGCGCCCGACAAACCCCGCGAACCCCGTTGTGCGCGACGGCACGCCGCGAAGCCTCCCCGGTATTGACGGCGAATATCTCGTAGTGTCGGGGCATCGCATGTGGATCGCGTGCCGGGGCGAGGGCGGCCCGACGGTCATCATGGAAGCAGGCGTGAACAGCGGCTCCAACGCATGGACGCTTGTGCTGCCGCGTGTTGCCGTATTTGCTCGCGTCTGCGTCTACGACCGTGCCAATACCGGCAAGAGCGACCCCGCCCCAAAACCCCGTACCAGCCAAGATGTGGTGGACGATCTCCACGCGCTCTTGGATGCGGCAAATGTGCCGGGGCCATACCTGTTCGTGGCGCATTCGTACGGCGGGCTGAATGTACGGCTTTACGCGGGGCAGTACCCGCAGGAAGTCGTTGGCATGATCTTGGTGGATACGGTACACGAAGACCGCTTCGCCGCCACCGCAAAGGTGCTGACTCCGGAGCAGGAACGGGAGTTCGAGCAGGGGCGGCAGATGAACCCGGAAGGGCTGGACTACAACGAGAGTTCGCGTCTCGTCCGCAACCTCGGCAAGCCGCTCCCGAATATTCCCGTAGTGATAATCGCACGCGGGCGTAGCGAGGCGTGGCCGAAAGGCTATCCGTCCGATCAACTCGAAGCCGTCTGGCGGCAGTTGCAGACCGATCTCGCCAGCCGCGCCCCGCAAGGTCAACTCCTGATCGCTGCCGGCAGTGACCACAATATCCCCGGCGAACAACCGGGGCTGATCGCCACCACCGTGATGCAGATGCTCGACACGCTGCGCCACCCCTGATCGCGCGCGGCGTGATTGCGTAGATGCGGGCAAAATGTGTGAGCAAAATGTGCAGATTGTGTGCATTGCAATGGCACCCGCATTGCAATCTCCGCCGCTGTGCGCGACCGGCGTACCGCAGGAGGGAGACAATGATGCGACGCTGGATGGCATTGTTCGCGGTATGCACACTCGTCGGATGCGGTGGGACTCAGCTGCCGACTACTCCGCCGCCTGTGTCGGTACAACCGGGGGGTGCAAGCCCTGTGCAGCCGACGCCGACGCCGACGCTGATACCGGACCAACCGGGGATGCGCTCCCCGACCGCGACTCCGGTTGGGACCACCGCCGAGGATAGACGGGCGGCGACCTTCGCTGCGACTATCACGGCGGTGGCGGTCGGGGTGCCGCGCCCGGTCACACCGACATTTCAGCCCGCGATCCCTAGCCCGATAATCGCAGCGACCGCATCCGTCCCGGTAATGACGCCGCGCCCGACGGTTCCCGGCGTGATCTTGCCCCGCGAAGGTACGCCGCGCTCGATTCCCGCCAAGACGGGCGAACTCATCTCCGTGGGGGAGCGGCGGATGTGGATCGCCTGCGAGGGGGACGGAGGGCCGACCGTGGTGATGGATGCCGGGGTAAACAGCGGTTCGCAAATCTGGACATTCGCGGAGCCGGGAATCGCCCGCCTTTCGCGCGTCTGCGTCTATGACCGGGCAGGATTGGGACGCAGCGACCCCATCCCGCGCCCGCGCACAAGCCAAGAGGTCGTAGACGATCTGCATATGCTCTTGCGTAATGCGAATGTGCCGGGACCGTACGTGTTGGTGGCGCACTCATTCGGCGGTCTGAATGTGCGGCTATTTTCCGGGCAATACCCACAAGAAGTGGTCGGGATGGTGCTGGTAGACGCGGTACATGAGGATCGCTTCGCCGCCACCGCAAAAGTGCTGACGCCGGAGCAAGAGAAAGACTTCGAGCGCGGGCGCGAAGCGAACCCGGAGGGGCTGGATTATTACGAGAGTTCGCGCCTTGTCCGCGATCTTGGCAAATCGTTGCCCGCTATCCCCATCGTCGTGATCGCACGGGGGCGGGCGGAACTGTGGCCGGACGGCTGGCCTACGGTCACGTTGGAAGGAGTCTGGCGGCAACTGGAAGCGGACCTTGCCAGCCGCGCCCCGCGTGGCTCACTGGTGATCGCAGACAAATCCGACCACAACATTCCCGGCGAGCAGCCAGAGATAATCGTCGCCGCCACGCGCACGGTACTGGACGCCGTGCGCGGTCACTGACCCGGCGACCGCCGCACGGCTACGGGTTCCAGCGACGAATTTCCTCCGGGGTGCGCGTACGATACTCGTATGCGTCCACGGCGAAGGGCGCATTTGCCGCTACCGCATCGAGATCGAGCGTGATGCCGAGACCGGGTGCGGTCGGCAGGGGGATAAAGCCGCTGGATTGCTCCGCTGCCCCCGGTACGACCGCGTGCCGGGGAGCGGTATCGCGGGGCATGTATTCCAAAAAGAGGAAGTTCGGGGCGGTCGCCATCACATGTACATTCGCCATCTGCACAATCGGCCCGACCGATCCGGCGTGCGGCGCGATGCGGATGCCCGCTGCCTCGGCAATCGCCGCGATCTTTTTTAACTCCGTGATACCGCCCAGCCGTGTCGTCTCCGGCTGCACGAGGGCGATGGTGCCGGATTTGATGAGGTCGTACATCGCCCATTTGCTGGCGAGGCGTTCGCCCGCTGCTAGCGGCACCGCTACCTGTGCGGCGACGAGGGCGAGGGCGGTGGTGTCGTCCGGGTGCGTTGGCTCCTCGAAGAAGGCGGGGCGGTAGCGTTCGGCGTCGTGGGCGATGCGAATTGCGGCGTGCGGGGTGAATTCGCCGTGTCCGTGCAGCACGATCTCGATATCGTCGCCCACCGCCGCCCGCAATTCGCCGAGCGTCTGCGCCGAGGGGTGGCACTTGAATGCCGTAAATCCCTCCGTGACGAGTTCCTGTGCCAGTTCCGGCGTACTGGCGTGACCATACACGCGGATGCGGTCGCGCACTGCGCCGCCGAGCAATTCGTACACTGGCACGCCCAGCGCCTTGCCTTTAATATCCCACAGCGCGATGTCAATTGCGCTCTGTACGCCGCCGCGCACTGCCCCGGTTTGCCCGTGGCTGTGGAGCAGATCGTAGATTTTGAGCCAGAGCCGCTCGGCATTGAAGGGGTCTTCGCCGATCAGCAGCGGCGCGAT
>JBBRMX010000084.1:0-12632 GCA_038230615.1 Thermomicrobiales bacterium
CGCTGGCAGCGGGCATCCATCGCGTACCCTGCATCGCTGCGGGAGCGGGTGCTGACGGTCGGGTCGGGGTGGCTGCCGTAGTCGTCGTGCTGGCGACGGTTGCGCCGTTAACGACGCAACACACGCCCGTGCATGATGCGTGGAAGCAGGTACAGCAGCCGCTCGAACAGGCGTTTTCTCGCGCACAGAAACGTGCCGAGCAATTAGTCACTACCGGCAATAGCGGCACGCAAGTCATCCCCGGTTTTGCGGCGTTCGGGCAGACATTCCGCCTCGCGGGGAGCCTCAATCTTTCCGATGCGCCTGCGGTCTATCTCGCCGCCCCCGAAGCCCGCTATCTCCGCGCCAATGCGTACGACTATTACACGGGGCAGGGGTGGGAAGACCGTGCGACGAACACTTTTAGCCCGCGCGGACCGAACGGTGCGGTCTACGCGCCGCAGGTTTCGGTGGGAGCGCGGCAAGGCGTGCCGCAACCGCCCGGTGGTATCGAGGCGTCCGCATCGGTTGCGTGCGATCTTCAGATTTTGCAGCCACGCGGCGGGTTGGTGTACACCTGTGGGCAAGCGGAGATGTTCTCGGTTGATTCCCGCGTGACACTGAGTTGGCAGCAGTTGGGGCAGGCCGCTGTGCAAATCCCGATGCCACCGAATGCAGGGATGCCGCCGGTGCTCGCGCCGCTCACGCAACTCATCAGCAATGTGCAGGGGCTGCAAGTCGGGGGAGGTAACGTACCCGCTGCCGACGCGGCGGGCGACGCAACCGCGCTCTGGCAAGACGGCACACTGGTTGTTGTCCCCGGTGCGAATCGCCCTGCCGGATGGACACCGACTGCGGACGATCTTGCAGGGTTCGTTGCGCGTGCTGAAGGTGGACGCGGGCAGGGACAGCCCGCCCGCACTGTGTCGCGGGTGGTGCTTGCCACCGGGGGAGCGGCATTTGCGGACGCAAACGATGCACGGTTTGCCCCGATAGTCGCGGAACAGGAGCGGTTGCGCCGCCAACTCGTGGAGACGCAGATCGTCATGCGGGACGGCAAAGTGATCGCGTTGCTCTATCGGGGGCAGACACCGAACTTCGCAGATGTAACGACGTACGAAGCGACTGCACCCGTCGCGCCCGGTGCGGCGATTATAACGACGAACCGTGTCAGCACCGCGACCGCTGACCAACTCCGTACCGCCACGACGCAGTACCCCGTGTGGGCGGAACGCTACCGCCAGTTGCCGGACGGCACCGCAGGGGTGTCGCGCACGCCGCAGCGCGTGCGCGATCTGGCGGCGAGAATCGCGGCGGGGCAGAAAACGCCGTATGACATCGCCGCCGCTACCGAACGATATCTGCGGGCGACCTACGCCTACGATACAGTGGTAAGCGATCCGCCGACGAATAGCGATGTGACCGACTATTTCCTCTTCGAGAGCAAGCGCGGCTACTGCGAGTATTTCGCTACCGCGATGGCGGTGCTGTTGCGGGCCGATGGCATCCCCGCCCGTGTCGTCAACGGGTATCTGCCGGGGGCGCGGCAAGCGGATGGGCGATATCTCTCGCGGGAAAGTCAGGCGCACGCATGGGTAGAGGTGTATTTGGGGCAGTATGGGTGGATTATGTTCGACCCGACCCCGCGCCCCGATGTGCCGCCGCCCGTGCGTGGTGCTGCACCCCCGGCGGCTGCACCGACCCCGACCCCCGTACCTCCCGTCGCCGCGCCCGCTGCTGCGTCCCCGACTGCGGTTCTCGCGACGCCGACGGTGCAACCGACACGGTTGCCGGACGCGCTGCCCTTCGGCTCTACCAAAACGCCAGTCAATCCGCTCGTGTATCTCATCCCGGCGATGCTGGCGGTTGCGGGACTCATCGCGGCATGGCGGTGGTTCGCGCCGCTGTCGGGGTTGCGCCCCGCCGCACGATGGTATGTGCGGATGCAACGGAGCGCAGACTGGCTCGGTGTACCGCACGCTCACGCCGCTACGCCCTATGAGACCGCGCGGGCAATTGCGGAGCGGCTCCCCACCGACGACGGCGCGGCGATGGCAATTGCGCGGCGGTATGCGGAAGAACAGTACGCGGGCAAACCGCCGACCCCGCAGCAGGTGCTCGGTGTCCACCGGGCGTGGATGGCAATTCGTCCCGTCGCGCTGCGGGCGGGTCTGCGTCGCTGGCTGGCTGAACGCCTTCCCCGCCGTCGCGCTCGTCATCGCCGCCAACGGCGGCGATGAACACCGTACGAAGTCCCGCATTGCTCGACAACGCGGGACTTCGTATTTTCAGACCGCTTCTTCTGATAGGATACATACCATCCGTCGTGGGTGTTCGTAGAAGGAGGAAACGCGGTGAAAATCACGAAAATTGAGACGATTACGCTCGATGACTATAACAATATCGTCTTTGTTGCCGTACATACCGACGAAGGGCTGATCGGGTATGGCGATACGTTCTACATGACCGACGCAGTACGCGGGTATATCCATCAGTTCGCCGCGCCGATGCTGCTTGGGCGCGACCCGCTGGCGATTGAACTGCACTGGCGACGGTTGTACGAGGTAGTCGCGCACATCGCGGGCAAGGGCGCGGAGATTCGCGGGCTGTCTGCAATAGATGTCGCGCTGTGGGATATTCTCGGCCAAGCCGCGGGAATGCCGGTGTGGCAGATGCTCGGCGGGGCAGCCCGCGACCGTATCAAAACCTATAACACCTGCGGCGGCCCCACATACGGGCGGCAAGTGCGTGGTGGCACGAGTTACGGCACGGATGTCGTTGCCGACGGCAAATACGAAGACCTGATTGCATTCATGACTCGCGCCGATGAACTCGCGGAAGATTTGCTTTCGGAAGGCATCACGGGCATGAAACTCTGGCCGTTTGATTACGTCGCGCATACTCCCGGTAAATGGGACGACTGGCGTACGTTTCGCGGTCTGACTGACCCCGGCTTGCAGACACTCGGCGGGCAACGGATTGACGCCGGGGACCTCGACCGCGCGCTTGAGCCGTTCCGCAAAATCCGCAAGGCGGTCGGAAACAAGATGGAAATCATGGTGGAGGGGCATGGGTTCTGGTCGCTGCCCGCCGCGAAGAAGATCGCGCACGCGTTGGAGGAGTTCGAGCCGTACTGGATCGAGGACTTGATGCGTGCCGACGATATTCGCGCCCTCGGCGAGTTGCAGCACAGTACAACCATCCCGGTGCTTGCCAGCGAGTATCTCACGACGCGCTACGAGTATCTGCCAGTGCTGGAACAACGCGCCGCCGACATTATCATGATTGACCCGACATGGGCGGGCGGCATCACCGAGAGCAAGAAGATTGCAACGATGGCAGAAACGTACAAACGCCCCGTGGCGATGCACGATTGCACCGGGCCGTTTACGCTCTACGCGGGTGTCCATCTGGCGATCAACGCGACGAATGCGGTCTATCAGGAGTCGCTACGTTCGTACTTGCGGATTACCTACCCCGATCTCGTCACGAATATTGTCACGGTGGAGGACGGGCATATCCTCGCGCCGACCGCGCCCGGTATCGGCACGGCGCTCCTGCCTGGTATCCGTGAGCGCGAAGGAACGCGGGTGATGGTCTCCGAATTGTCGTAGCCGTCGCCCTTTCCCCGTGGCACCAACGATGCGTGAAGGGACGAGGAAAGGGGAGAGCGATGACTACGACGGGCGATGACACACTGGCAGTGGCATTTCTGGCACAGGGCGAACAGACGGCGACGACAACCGCGCAAAAACTCGCAGCATTCATTGGTGAGGCGCGGCAGTCGCTCGATTTTGCGACGTACGATTTCCGGTTGACCGGAGCATCGCTGACAACCGTTGCGGCGGCATTGCGGGAGCGTGCAAATGTGGGGGTACGCATCCGTATCGCGTACGACGCCGATAAACCAGAACAACTGATGACGGCGCAGGGCGTGGACCCCGCGCCCCCCGGCAGCGGCGCGGTTGTGCAATCGCTCGGCTATCCGTTCCGGCGTATCGGCGGCATGAAACTGATGCATCACAAATACATCGTGCGCGACGCACCCGCCGCGAACGACGTAAACATGTCCGCTACTGCGGCAGTGTGGACTGGCTCCACGAACTTTACCGATGATGCATGGACGGTACAGGAAAACAACATCGTCACTGTTTCATCGGCACCCCTCGCCGCATGGTATGCCCGTGACTTTGACGATCTCTGGCAGGTAGGCGACATCGGCAACAGCGGCGCGTTCGATACACAGCCCGTATCGTTTCGCTATGCGGGGTCGGGCGGCACGGCGCGTGTCTGGTTCGCGCCGGGGCGGGGCGCGGAGATTGATGCAGTGGTCGCAGAGCGGGTCGCGGCGGCGCGGCGGCGCGTCCATATTGGCAGCATGTTGCTTAACTCCGGCACGCTCATCAATGCGCTGACTGCGCACCTCGACCGGGGTATCGTGGATGTGCGCGGCGTCTTCGACCGCACGCAGATGGCGGGCGTCTTGTTGCAATGGGAAACGGTGCCGCACAATGTCTGGAAAATCGCCGCAGTGCGGGACATCGTTGCGCGGGCGCGGCTTTCGGGGAAAAACTCGACGCCCTACCGCCCGACGAGCATCCACGATTTCATGCATGACAAAGTGCTGGTGGTGGACGATACGGTGATCACCGGATCGTTCAACTTCTCGCGTAGCGCACAATTTAACGCGGAAAATCTGCTGATCCTCGATCACCCTGCGCTAGCGGAAACATACAGCCGGACTATCGCCCACATCACCGCGAAATATGCACAGACGACGGGGGTGATCTGATGATCTCGCCGGATGACCCCACACCAGCTACGACCGCCGACACGCAGACCGATTACCTCACCGGGATGCAACCCAATACGTCGCTCAATCGGGCGGCAACGCGTGGCGAACCGACCGCAGACCAGACGCTGCTCCGTTGCACCGACGAAGAGCGCGAACGGGCGGCTGCCTTCACGCATACCGACCCGTGGCGCGTGATGCGAATCACGGGAGAGTTTGTTGCAGGGTTCGATGCGCTCGCGGGGATCGGCCCTGCGGTGACGGTGTTCGGATCGGCGCGAACGACGCTCGACGACCCGATGTATGCGGCAGCGCGGGTGGTCGGCGCGGGGCTGGCGCGGGCAGGGTTCGCCACAATCACAGGCGGCGGCCCCGGCATCATGGAGGCAGCGAACCGTGGCGCGTCAGAAGTAGGCGGCGTCTCGGTAGGGCTGAATATCGAACTCCCCTTCGAGCAGGGGACGAATCGCTATGTTAACTTACCGCAGAACTTCCGCTATTTCATGGTGCGGAAGACGATGTTCGTCAAGTATTCGTCGGGATTTGTCTGTTTCCCCGGCGGCTTTGGCACACTCGACGAACTGTTCGATTCGCTCACGTTGATCCAAACGGGCAAACTCGGGACGTTTCCCGTCGTGCTGTTCGGCATCACGTACTGGCAGGGGTTGCTGCACTGGATACACGATACATTGCTCGCGGACGGGAAAATCTCCCCCCGCGATCTCGATCTTGTGATGACGACGGACGACCCGGACGATGCAGTACAGACGATGGTGCGGGCATTTCAGGCGAACAAAACATTCGATCCCTCTGTGACAACATGGGACCCGGACCCGAAACGCCGGAAGTAGACAGAGTGGGCTAGCGCATCGCGGCAAGTTGCCCGTTTTGCACACGTAGCGGCACGGGGGAGAGGAAATCTTCTGCATGGCAAGTGTCGCGTGCAGCATTCAGGAGGGAGGCGGGCGGTTCACCGAGGAGATTGGTTGCGCTGACAAAGACGGTGTCCGGTGCTGCGAGGAAGACTGCTGCCGCACCGCCGAGATGGTTGTTGATTGCTCGCTGGACTTCCGGCAGCAGGAGGCGGCTTGCTGTCCACCGATCGCACGGCGCAAGCCGCCAGACCGCCGAGTTTCCCAGTACGGGCAGGAATTGCACGCGCTGACCGGCTGCACGAAGGTTGGCGACCGCACGGTGGTGCAAGACATCGCGGGCGATGCCCCACACATCCGGCACCGCATAGGCAGGCATCGGGCGCAACGGGGATTCGTATACATAGGTCATGATGAGCGCACCGACCGTGCCTGCGTGGACGCACCGTGCCGCGTCGGGGTGGGTAGGCGGGAGCAGCCACGGGTAGACGCTGCGCTGTGCCTCCTCCCATGAGGCATCTTCGCTGGTATGAAGCAAACGCTCAGTGATTGCGGCGGCGGTTTCGTCGAGTATGTTGCCGAGTTCCGCGTCCCACCGTTGATATGCCTGAAATGCGCGGGTCGCGTTGACAATGTACGGTCCCGCGTCGTCCTGCCAAAGGGTGATGCGGAGCGGTCCCGCTACACCGGGGCTTGCGGCTGGCACCGACCGCTGCAGTCGCTCCGCAAGGGCAACAGTGAACTCGCGTGGGGTGAGGCGCGTGTGAAAGAGCGGCATGAACCTACCCGTATTGTCTGAGAGATGCGCCATCGTGTCGCACGCTCTCACCGTCTGCACACATCTTCTCTCGCAGTGTACCGCGTTCCGGGCATGTTGCCATCTTCGCGTGAGGGTGCGTTACAATGGATACGGAACTACACACTGCATACTTGACCGGAGGGGACCGGATGGAATTGCGGCAGCTCGGCTATTTTGTCGCCGTCGCCGATCATCAGCATTTCACGCGGGCGGCGGAAGCACTGCATATCGCGCAACCCTCCCTCAGCCAGCAGATTCGCAAGCTGGAGGAGGAAGTCGGTACGACGCTGTTCGAGCGCACACGCGGGCAGGTGACGCTGACCGAAGCGGGGCAGCATCTCCTGCCGCACGCCCGCGCCTTGCTATCTCGCGCCGAAGAAGCCGAGCGCGAACTAGCAGAACTCGGCAATCTGGAGCGTGGGCGGCTGCTGCTCGGTGCGTTGCCCGCGCTCAGTGCCTCGATGCTGCCGCAATTGCTCCCGGCATATCATGCGCGGTACCCCGGCGTGGAAATGACACTGCACGAAGCCCCCACGATTACGCTGCTGCGCCAGTTAGAACACCGCGAGGTAGATGTCGCGCTTACCGCGCTGCCGCCTGCACACGGCTATCTTGGCTCATTGCCGCTCGGCCGGGAGTTGTTTGCGATTGCGGTCGCGCCCGATCACGCGCTGGCACGCCGCGAATCGGTCGAGACCGCTGAACTGCGAGACGCGCCGTTTATTCTCTGGAGCGAAGGATCGGCGGTGCGCGATCTTACCCTGCGTATCTGCCGTCAGGCAGGGTTCGAGCCGAAAGTGGTGCTCGAAAGTGCCTATTGGGATACGATTTGCTCATTAGTGGCAGTCGGGTTGGGTATTACGCTTGTGCCGGAGCAGTCGCTCTCGTCCACGGCGCGGGCGCAAGTGGCGGTAGTGCCGCTCGCAAATGGCGGGCATGGACGGCAGATCGGTCTGCTCTGGCGGCGCGACGGCTATCAGCCCTCTGCTGCTCGTGCGTTCATCGAGTTGGTGCGGGAATGGCACATGGGAGTATCGCATACTGAAGGCTGAGAATTGCGTATCCCGTTCTTAATCTCGTGGTGTATGCTGAGTATCATGCATGGATCAGGATATGGAGCACTTCCCGGAGGGGGCAACATGGTAACGACGAACACGCAACATTTCGACGCGGGCAAGCATGAGGAGTACCCGCACGACCTCTATCGCTTCGACCGCGTTGCGGAGGGGGTGGAAGGATTTGCCGGGGTAACGGACGACGCGCTTGCCCGCTACCGGCGTGACGGGTATCTCGCGATCCATCATGCGTTCGCGCCAGAGGAGATCGCGGCGGGTATGGAAGGCTTGCTCGATCTCATTGACGGCAAAAACCCTGGCTTTACCGGCATCCAGTTCGAGACCTACGCCCAAGAAAATCTCGCCTGTATCGCCCGCGAGGACAAACAAGATTACATCCGTAAACTGATGTGGTACGTGGAGTACGATGCACGCCTCAAAGCCCTCTCGGCGCACCCCGCGTTGCAGGCGGTATTGACGCGCATCATTGGCGACACACCGGTACTGTTCCAAGACATGGCATTGCTCAAGCCTCCGGGCGGTGGGCGCGAGAAGCCGTGGCATCAGGATAAGGCATTCTTCGACATGGCGATAGATAGCCCCGTGGTAGGTGTCTGGATCGCGCTCGATGCCGCGACGCCGGAGAATGGCTGTATGCATGTCATCCCCGGTTCGCACCACGATGGCCCCGTCGTGCATTGGGACCGGCGCGACTGGCAAATCTGCGACAACGACATCGAGACGGTGCGAGACATGATGGTGCCGCTCGAGCCGGGCGGCGTGCTGCTTTTCGATGGTCTCATTCACCACGGCACGCCGACGAACCGCACGAACACCCGCCGCCGCGCCGTGCAGTTTCATTACACCAATACACATGTTGTCCACACGAGCACCGAAGCACGCATGGCGATCTTCGGCACCGAAGGCAAAGATGTGGAATGCTAGCGGGAGAGGATTGAGGGCTGAGGGCTGAGGGCTGAGAATCCCGCTTCATCTATCGTGGTTGTCGGGCAATATCGGATGCTGGAGCGTAAATTACTCAGTCTTCAATCCTTAGTCCTCAGCCCTCGAACCTCCAAAGACGTGCGGCGGTGTCGCCCAAGAGGGCGCGGCGGTCGGCGGGGGCGAGGAAATCCATCTCGCCGGTGACGAGGCGCAGGCAGGCGCCGTAGCCGCACTGCCGCGAAATCCACGGAAAGTCTGTCGCCCACATGCAGCGATCCGCGCCGAAGTGCGACAGCGCGAGTTGGACATAGGGCCAGACATCGCGGTAC
Source organism: Thermomicrobiales bacterium (assembly GCA_038230615.1). Taxonomy (GTDB): domain Bacteria; phylum Chloroflexota; class Chloroflexia; order Thermomicrobiales; family JALYUS01; genus JBBRMX01. The sequence goes on from JBBRMX010000084.1 coordinate 8,772, forward strand.
GGGTAGGCTTCTTGCGTCGAGGCGGGTAGCCCCGAAATCTTCATATACACATTAGGAAACTGCGCTAGTGCGAGGGTGTCCGCGTAGACTCCTTTTGGTTCGCCGAGACCCACTTGTGGGCGACCGAGATGGTCAATGATGACCGGCACGCCGGGAAAGCGGGCAATCATCGTCTTCGCCCGCGTCATCTGATATGGCAGGATGAGCAATGAGACGATGGTACCGAGTTCCGCTGCCTTCTCCCAGATTGGCGCGGTCATGGGATCATCGAGCCATGTGCCGTCATCGCGGGACGGGTTGAGGCGCAACCCACGATACCCTTCGTCGTGGCGGGCGTGCAACTGCGCGGCGGCATCGGGCGCGAACGGGTCCACGACACATACGCCCCGGAAGGTGTCCGGGTATGCGGCAAGGGCAGCGGAGACACACCGGTGATCGTATCCGTAACACGAAGGCTGAAGGATCACGGCGCGATCTACCTCGCTCGCGTGCATCAGCCCGCGCAGATGTTCCACATCGCCGCGCACCGCATTGGTGTAGTTGCTGTTCGGCACAACGGGATACTGCACGAGGTCGGGCGACCAGACATGCACATGCGCGTCTACGGTGATTTCCGGGCGATCTGCGATGCGTGATGTGGTCATACAACTGTTCCTTTTCGAGCCGCTATGCGGCAGTCGTGCCCCTCTCGTGTATCGCCAAAAGCGGTAGCACGCGGTACGGGAAGCGTCAAGCCGCACGATGCGCGGTGTCAATTTGCTTCCAACACGCTATACTGCGCGACAGTACGATGATCGGTACAACGGTGCGACCACGGGAGGCGGTTTCTCGATGATTCTCTGGATTGCGTATCAAGGGGCGGGCGGCAGCGATGTTGCTGACGACATTCACCAGATCGTGCGCGGCGCGGCGGGGAAAGTGAATGTCTTCCGGGCAGTCAATGGCGGCTGGCTGGTGGACACGGACGAATCCCCCGGACAGTGGCTAGACAAGTTCGATGATGTAATCAAGGGGAAAGATAAAGTCCTCGTCACGAAGTTGCAGCGCGGCGCGGGCGCAGTCAACATGACGGAAGCGACCGACTGGCTCAAGGAGCACCGCGAGTCGTTCTAGTGGGTGATCCCGACGGCGGCGGGCATCACGCCCGCTGTCCGTCCCCTATGTCGTTGCATTGCGTCTGTCGCAGCAATTCCAGCATCGGCTCGATATCCGCAAATAGCGCGAGAATCGTGGCGGCATGATCGGGGAATGCGTCGCAGAGCGCACCTTTCACTGCCGCGAAGACGGTGTGGTCATCGTTGAGGGTGACGGGAATATTTCGGCGGCGCAGCAAGTCGAGATGCCACTCGATATCGCGCCGGAATGGTCCGAGCGACTCGAAAGTCAGCGTGGCGATGATATCCCCATAGAACACCTCGGCGAGGCGACGGGCGGCATCGTCGGACAGCGGCGGGACGGAGAAATCGCTACGGTGCGCCAGACGTGCGGCAACGGTTGCGGTGGCGTGGCTTTTTTGCGGCATCATTGCCTGAAGGAGTGCGTGGGCTTCCGCGCTAGACAAATCCAGACTGCTCGCCATCCGTCGAGTCCGTTTCTCCCCGTCGCCTGCGGGGACGCACACGTCATACGTCATACTGCACTATAGGGTAGACTTCGAGTATACACGACCGGGAGAGGGAATAGCGATGACTACAGGAGACCTTGCCGCCGCGCTGCAACCGCAGATTGTCGCGTACCTTGCTGCGCCGGAGCGTCGCGCCGCGCTTGGCTTGCCTGTGTATGCACCGCTCGATGTGTCCGTACTGGCACAGGGCGAGTACAACCTCAATTATTGCGTCACGGCGGGCGGGCGTACCGTGGTAGCGCGGATCAACACTGGCACGCAGATTGGCGAGGGCGATCAGATTGGGTACGAGTATCGCGGGTTGCAGTTTCTCGCGCCGTCCGGCATCGCACCTGCGCCGTATCTGCTCGACCGCAGCGGCGCGGAGATTCAGTACGGGCTGCTGTTCGAGGAGTATCTGCCCGGTGTGCCGCTCGATTACACCGCCGATGTCGCCCTCGCCGCCCGTACCATCGCCGCCCTGCACACGCTCCCGACCGCAGGCAACCCCGATTTTCTCGTCGTGCCGGAGCCGCTTACTGGCTCATGGCGGGAGGCAAAAGGTTTTCTAGATGTCTTTTTCGCCGCGCCGGAAGCAGATGAGACCGTAAAGCGCATCTTTCTCCGAGTTCTCGATGCATTCGCGGGGCGTGCGGAACGCGAGAGCAGCCGGTTTCGCCCGGAGGAGCGCGTGATTATCCACACCGATGTACAGGCGCATAACTTCATCGTCGCCGACCCGCATGCTGCCCGCGCCCGCCTCGTGGACTGGGAAAAACCGATGCTGGACGACGGCTCGTACGATCTCTGCCACTTCCTCACGCCCACGTCTACCCTGTGGAAGATGGACTATGTGCTCACCGACGCGCAACGCGCCGAGTTTCTGCGCGAATATGCGGGCGCGGTGGGTGACCATTACGCGGGGCGCGATCTCGAAGGGCGCGTGGAGACACGAATGCCCTACGTCTATCTGCGGGCGGTTGGCTGGTGCGCGATGGCGTGGGTGGAGTACACCCGCCCCGGTCGGCTTTTGCGCAACGAGCAGACCTTCACGAAGATCGTGCAGTATCTGGAACCGGACTTCCTTGTTGATCTTTTTCGCCCGTACGTACCGGGGCTGTAGCGGAATGCGCTACTTCATCGCATGGGTGAGTGCGTCGAGGCGGTGCATTGCGCCGCGCATCGCAGGGTAGAGGGCGCGGTAGACATTGTAGTATCCGTCGTACACGCGGCGGCGTGCGTCGTCCGGTTCTTCGATTTCGTCGCGCAACCGGACGACAGCGCACGCCGCCGCAACATCGGCATATATCCCTGCCGCGACGCCGCCAAGCAATGCCGCGCCATACGCGGGGCCTTCCTCGGCGAGTGTGCGGCGCACCGGCACACCGAGCACATCGGCGACGATCTGCCGCCACACAGTACTTCGCGCCCCGCCGCCCGTCGCACGTACCTCGGTTAGGGCGGTGCCGAAACCACGCATAATTTCCAGCCCATCACGTAGGCTAAATGCGACGCCTTCCATCACCGCACGGGTGAGGTGCGCTGCCGAATGTCGCGCTGTTAGCCCGACGAACGCGCCGCGTGCAGACGGATCGCGGTGCGGCGTCCGTTCTCCGGAGAGATACGGCAGAAAAAGCAATCCTTCCGCGCCCGGTGGGACGGTCGCTGCCGCCGCTGTCAGGGTCTCGTAGGAGGCATCGTGTCCGATAATCTCTTGCCACCAGCGCAGCGATGCGCCCGCCGCCAGCGTGACTGCCATGAGGTGATACGCACCGGGAACCGCGTGGCAGAAGGCGTGGACGCGTCCCGACGGGTCGGATGCGAACTCGTCGCGGTGCGCGAACACGACACCACTCGTGCCGAGCGACACGCTCACTGCGCCCGCCCGGACGATGCCTGTACCGATAGCCGCCGCCGCATTATCCCCGCCACCCGCCGCGACGGGCAACCCCGCAGGCAGACCGAGTGACGCGGCAATAGTCGGCAAGAGCCGACCCGCTCTTTGGGGGCTTTCGTACACATCCGGCAACCACTCGCGCCGGATGCTGAGGGCGTCGAGTAGTTCGTCCGACCATTCGCGCCGCCGCACATCGAGCAGCAGCGTCCCGGACGCATCGGAGGCATCGGTCGCGTATTCGCCGGTCAGCCGCAGCCGGACAAAATCCTTCGGCAGCAGCACGCGCGCCACCCGCGCGTACGCCGCTGGCTCCTCGTCGCGCAGCCAGAGGATCTTCGGGGCCTGGAATCCGGTCAGCGCC
>JBBRMX010000085.1:0-12417 GCA_038230615.1 Thermomicrobiales bacterium
AGTAGCAACCGCAACGGTGCGACGATTGCAAGCGCGGTACGTTCCGGTTCCTGAATAGCGACGCGCTTCGGGATCAATTCACCGACGAGGATCGTGAGATACGTCACGAGGAGGAAGGCGATGGTGAACGAGATAGCATGTGCCGAGATGAACCCGATCTGCGGCGGGAGCCAACCGAAAAGCGGCTCGATCAACCCGACGATTGCAGGTTCTCCCACATTACCGAGAATCAAACTTGCCAGCGTGACGCCGATCTGCGTCGCGGAAATATACAAGTTCAGATCGTTGAGGGCATTCTGTACCCAGCGTGCGCGGGGCTTCCCCTCTGCAACCAATTGCTCGACGCGGCTACGCCGAATTGCGACGAGCGCGTATTCACTTGCGACAAAATACCCGTTCACCAGAATGATGACGCCGACAACAGCCAGTTGTACAAGTTTCGTTTGCCACGCACTACCGTCCATACAGGAGCAGAAACCCTTTCGCTGGCATTCCGTGCGGGGCGGCGCATATTGCAGCCCATAAACCCGACAAACGCTTCTACGCACCTAGAAAAAAGTATAGCATGGGTGTTGCCATCCCGGTACGCCCGCCCACGCAGACGCGATGGGTAGCACATACTACGCGCGACGTTTGCGCCCGTTTGCTACCATGGCACGAGCGCACCGCGGTGAATCGCACCACTGTGAAAGGATACCTCCCCGTGCCGACTGCACGCACCACCTCAGCGACCGCGCAACCCGCTGTCCTCTCTCGCATCGCAACCGCGCCGTTCCCGTTCACGGCGATTGTTGGGCAAGAGGAGATGCGCCGCGCCCTCATTCTCGCCGTAGTTGACCCCGGCATCGGCGGGGTGCTCGTCATGGGGCATCGAGGTACCGGCAAAAGCACAGCCGTCCGCGCACTCGCCGCCCTGCTCCCGCCGATCAAGGCAATTGTCGGCTGCCCGTACGGCTGTGCGCCGGATCATCCGGCGGGTGCGTGCGAGGTGTGTACCGCACCGGCGCGTGCCGCCTTTGCCGCGCGGACCGTCCCGGTGCCGGTGGTGGATTTGCCCCTCGGTGCGACCGAAGATCGCCTCGTCGGTACGCTGGACATCGAGCAGGCACTCGGCGCGGGCGTCAAGGCGTTCGAGCCGGGATTGCTCGCCCGCGCCAATCGGGGCTTTCTGTATATAGATGAAGTGAACCTGCTGGATGACCACTTGGTTGACTTGCTGCTCGATGTCGCAGCGTCCGGCACCAACGTCGTAGAGCGCGAGGGTGTCTCGGTACGCCACCCGGCGCGGTTCGTGCTCGTCGGGAGCGGCAACCCGGAGGAGGGTGATCTGCGCCCGCAATTGCTCGATCGCTTCGGACTGTCGGTGGAGGTCCAAACGATGAACGCCGTCGCGGAGCGCGTCGCGGTCGTGCGACAGCGGCAAGCATACGATGCCGACCCTGCCACCTTCAACACCGCGCAGGAACCGGCGGAAGAGAAGTTGCGCCGCCGTATCCGCGCCGCACAGAAAGCCCTCCCGAAGACCGAACTACCCGACGACATCCTCTATCGCATCGCAGACCTCTGTTTGCGTCTCGGTGTGGACGGGCATCGCGGCGAACTCACCGTTGCCCGTGCCGCGACTGCCCTCGCCGCGTACCATCGCCGCCCTGCCGTTACCGCCGATGATGTCTGCGAAGTGGCTATTCCCGCCCTCCGCCATCGCTTGCGGAAAGACCCACTGGAAGAGACCGACAGCGGCGAGCGCGTGCAAACAACCCTTTCCGAAGTCTTCGGGGAAACGACCGCAATGGCGAGTGCGCGGGCGGTTCTGTAACATGCACAGAGCGACCGCCACCCGCTCCGCGCCCAGAGGAAACCGCACGTCGCGTCCGCGCACCGCGATTCTCGCGCCACAGCCCTACCCCTTCTCGGCAATTGTCGGGCATCCGTGGGCGAAAACGGCATTGTTGCTGCTGGCTGTAGACCCGCGACTGGGCGGCGTGCTTGTTGCAGCGGGCGCGGGGACGGGGAAAAGCACGCTCGTTCGCGCCTTCGCCGCTATCCAGCCGCTCCTTACGGCAAATGAGGGTTGCCCGCTTCATTGCGACCCCGCGCATCCCGACGGGTGGTGCGCCGAATGCCGAGGGCGAGCGGCAGGGAACGGAAAACAGGGAGCAGATGTATGCCCACCCTTTGTCGAACTGCCGCTGAATGCCACGGAAGACCGCATTGCCGGAGGGCTTGATCTCGATGCCAGCCTGCACCGTGGGGAGCGGGTTGCAGCGCACGGGTTGCTCGCACTGGCGAACCGGGGGTATCTCGTCGTAGACGGCATCAATCTGCTCGAAACGGGGCTGGCGAATCTCGTGCTGGAAGCGATCAGCCGGGGGCGCGTCGCAGTGGAGCGCGAGGGCATCTCGCGGGACGACCCCGCCGCTTTTGCCCTCATCGGCACCTACGATCCCGCTGAGGGTGCGCTACGCCCGCATCTCGCCGACCGCGTCGGGTTGATGGTCGCGCCGCAAGAGAAGCCGGACGCCGACGACCGCGCCGAGATCGTGCGGCGTGTGGAATCCTTCCGCCGTGACCCCGTTGCGTTTCACGCGCAGTACCGCGATGCAGACGCCGCGCGACGCGACGAGATCGGCGCGGCACGCGCACGGCTGCCGCAGATACACCTTGATGACGCTCAAGCGGATGCCCTTGCAGGAACCGCCGCCGCCTGTGGCGTGCAAGGCAATCGCGCCGACCTGTTCACGGCACGGGCAGCGTGTGCGGCGGCTGCCCTCGGCGGGCGTACCACAGTAACAGACGACGATCTCCGCATCGCGGTACGCCTCGTGTTGCTCCCCCGTGCGACGCAGATTCCGCAGCAGCAGGAAGAAAGCGAACCGGAGGCGCCCCCGCCGCCCGAACCCGATCAACAGGACGAGCAGGAGCCACCGCCGCCCGACGATGATGAGAGCGACGACACGCAACCGACCCCGCCCGACGACATCCCGACAATCGAAGACCTTGTGCTCGCCGCGCTGGAAGGGGTGACGGTCCCGGACGATGTGCTCGTCGTTCACAATGCGCGGGGAAAACGCGGCACGGCGGGAAGCCGAGGCGCGACCGAATCACGCACGCGGGGGCGCGTTGTGGGGGTCGTCGCGGGGAAGGCGCGGGACGGGCGCATTGCCATCGCCGCCACGCTCCGCGCCGCCGCTCCGATGCAGCGGGAACGCGGGCGTATCGTGGGGGGGCGCCCCCTGCTCATGGCCGACGATGTGCGCCTGAAACGCTACCGCGAGAAAGCAGGCACCCTCTTTATCTTCTGCGTGGACGCCTCCGGCAGCATGGCACTCAACCGGATGCGACAGGCGAAAGGGGCAGTGACGCACCTTCTGGGGCAGGCATATATTCACCGCGACCGCGTCGCGCTCGTCGCATTCCGTGGCACTCGCGCCGATGTCTTGCTCCCGCCCTCGCAGAGCGTCGAGCGGGCGAAACGCGCATTGGATGTGCTGCCGACGGGCGGCGGCACACCCCTCGCATCGGGATTGCTTACGGCGCACCGCCTCGCAGCGCAGGCACAGACGAGCGGTATCACTAATGTGCTGCTCGTTTGCATTACCGACGGGCGCGCGAATGTGCCGCTCGTGCTCGACGAACGCGATTCCGGCACCACCCGCCGCGCACAGGCACAGGACGAGACGCGCAAACTCGCCGCAAAGTGGCGGGCTGCCGGATGGGACGCTATCGTGATTGACACACAGATCAATTACACGAGCCGGGGCGAGGCGAATACTCTCGCCCGCAACCTCGGCGGGCGGTATCTCTACCTCCCCGGTGCGAAGGCACGCGACATCGCCGGAGCAGTCACGGCGGCTGCAGATGCCGCCCGCACCTAATTATCTTGCGCTACACATCGTCTTGGACGATACAGCGAACCTAGGTGATTGCACGTACAATACACACGATTCCTTGAATTAGAGCCACCACGATCAAATAGCCTAAAACCGGAGAAAGGACACCCACCGTTGGCAACACACCACTTCCAACCGACCACCTATTACAGCACTATCGGTTCCCACCCGCCCGCGCTCCACATTGCGGACGGCGATACAGTTGTCACGCCGACGCTTGATGCGGGCGGGTGGGACGCACACGGCGAGCGGAAAGCGACGGGCGGCAACCCGATGAGTGGGCCGTTTTATGTGGAAGGTGCGGAGTCGGGAGACACGCTCGCCGTCCACATTGACCGCCTGACCTGCAACCGCGACTGGGGCTGGACGTATAATCAAATCGCGCCGAATGTGCTCGATCCCGCATATGTACGCGAGATTCCCGCCGGAAAACTCGTCCGATGGGCGATTGACGCTGCCGCCGGAACGGTCCGGCTTGTTGACCCGCCGGAGGGCGCGGGCGACCGTTTCACCACCGCGCCCGACGCTCTACGCGATCTCGTGCTGCCCATCGAACCGATGATCGGTTGTTTCGGGGTCGCGCCAGCGGGGGGCGAGGCGATCAGCACCGCGACTTCCGCACATCACGGCGGCAACATGGATTATCGCGGCTTCACCGAAGGTGTCACAGTGTATCTACCTGTTGCCGTTCCTGGCGCGTTGTTCCATCTCGGCGACGGACACGCGATTCAGGGCGATGGCGAGATCGTCGGCACGGGCGTCGAGACCTCATTCGAGATGCAGTTCACCGTCCATGTCGAGAAGGGGCGCACGATCCGCTGGCCACGCGGCGAGAACGCCACCGAAATCTTCACTACTGGCAATTGTCGCCCCCTCGATCAGGCAGTGCAGCACGCCACTACTGAGATGCACCGCTGGCTCGTCGCGGAATATGGCATGGATGCCGCCGCCGCCAGCACCTTAATGGGGCAAGTTGTGCGCTACGATCTCGGCAATATCTTCGACCCCGCGTACACAATGGTCTGCAAGATGAGCAAACGATGGCTCTCGAATACGTAACGCCGGTTGCGCAGTCGGACGGCGCACATACACTCGTTCACATCGCACGCAGCGACAGTAACAGCAACGGCAGCGAGGCTGTATTGTTCGTCAACGGATGGGCGTTGTCGCACCGCTACTGGCGCACGACAACAGCGGTGCTGGCCGCGCACGGGTATACCTGCGCCACCTTCGACGCACGCGGCGTCGGGGAAGCACGCCCGACGCCGCCGGGCGCATCCTTCGCTGTCGGGCGACTGGCAGAGGATATCGGCGCAGTCGCGGACACTGTATCGCCCGATGCACCGGTACATCTCGTCGCACATTCCAATGGCTGCCTCTCAGCGGCGCGGTGGGCGGGGGCAAATCCTGCCCGCATCGCCTCGCTCACGATTGTCAACGCCGGTACCTTCCCGTGGGACCCGAAGCAGGTTGCGGCATTGCGTAGCTTCACGCGGCTGACTGTGCGCCTGCGCCATCTCACGGCAATCCCCATCGGGCGATGGTATATGGTGCGCTTCGTCACGCAGCAACCCATCCCGGCAGAGTACGGGCGCATCCTCGCGGATGACTTCGCCACGACCGAAGCACCCGCCGCCCTCGAAGCCGCACTGTCGTCGCTGAACCAGTCCGACCTCGCACAGTATGTCGCGGACATCGCCGCCGTGCGTGCCGCAGAAAAACCGATCCTGCTCTGCGTCGGCGTGCAGGATCGCACGATCCCGCCCGACGGAATGCGAAACTTGTGGCACGCGATGCCGGGAAGCACACTCGCCTCATTCGCGCCGTGTGGTCATTTCCCGATGCTGGAACAGCCCACTGCCTTCCTCGACATCCTCCGCTCACACCTCGAAGACACGCTCACACGCGGCACCGAACTCCGTCTACCCTGACTTCTTTGTACCGTTGCGCCGTCGCTATGTCGAGTAATTTGTAGCGTAGACGACAGGCGTACGTTGTAAGATGTTCGTATGCAACAACAGCGGACGCGGGGCGCGTACGACGGTTCGGAGAAGCGTACAGGGGCGTTCACCGGGCGATGGAGCGACGGTCTGCCAAGTGCAGCAAGCAACACAGGATACGCGGGTGTGCGTATCTCATCCACGGTCTAGAGGAGCGGCGATGTGGTAACAGCAAATCCCCCCCTACCAGCGGAACCGATGCGGCCATCAGGTTTTCAGCCCGCGAAGGGCTACGAATGGGAGGCACGTTTCCGGCAGAAAGGCAACACGCTCTTTCCCGGCGCAATTGGCGCACTCGGTGATTTCTGGGTCGGGCGGTACTATGTCGGCATCGGCGGTCTGATCGGCGTGCCGTTCATCATCACCGGGTCGTTGCTCTGGTTCTGGGGTCTCGTCCACGACGGGCACGGGTTCTTCGCGGGGCGTGTCATGCCGCCCACCGAAACCGTCGGTCTTGGTATCGCGCAGAGTTGGTGGAACGGTGGCATATGGCAGGCGATTGTCCTCTGCGCGACCATCTCCTTCTGGACATGGGCATTACGTGAGGCAGAAATCGCCCGCAAACTGAGCATGGGCTATCACGTCCCGATTGTCTTCAGCACGGTCTGTCTCGCATGGACGACCATTCAGATATTCCGCCCGATCCTGCTCGGCTCGTGGTCACACGGCTTCCAGCTCGGCTTCACGGCACATCTCGACTGGGTTTCCAATGTTGGCTATTCGTACCAGAACTTCTACTACAACCCTCTCCACATGCTCGGCATCGCGATCCTGTTTGGCTCTACGATGTTCCTTGCGATGCATGGGGCGACAATTCTCTCCGGTGTGTATCGCCGCAAGCGGGACAACGGCGAACTCGATGTGCAAACCAGCGATGTAGACACCGAGAACCGCTTCTGGCTCGACCTCCTCGGCTACAGCATCGGCGAGGCGGGTATCCACCGCGCAGGATATATCTTCGCCATTGGCTGTATGCTCGTCTCCTGTCTCTGCCTCCTCCTATCGGGGACGGTCGTGAAGGACTGGGTCGCATGGTGGAACTGGTGGGATCGCATCTGGAAGGGAATCGGGGGGTAATCAATGGCAGCAGAAAGCATTCCACAATCTGCCGGACGTGTGTGGGACCGCACGCTCGGTCAGCCGAAACAACTCCGCTTCCTTGAGGGATTTGCGGATACTCAACTCGGTCCCATCTACCTCGGCGTCTATGGGGTGATCGCCTTCTTGGTTGGTGGCTTCGGGTTTCTGCTCTGGTTCTTCGCGCTGTTTCAGCAAGTGGGGTTCAGTCCCGGTCTGTTCCTGCGAGACTTCGTCGCGCTCTCGGTAGACCCACCATCCGCGAAGTACGGGCTACGGTTCGCACCGCTCAGCAGCGGCGGATACTGGGTCATCCTCAATGCACTGTTCACCAGCGCGATCTTCTTCTGGTGGTTGCGCGTCTTCACTCGCGCCAAGCAATTGGGGTTGCGCCCGTGGCTCTCCGCTGCGTTCGCCTCCGCTATCGGCTTGTACGCAACCATCTGGATCATCCATCCCATCCTGATGGGACAGTGGGCGGACGCACCGGGGTGGGGCATCAAGTCGCACCTCGACTGGGCGAATAACTTCTCGATCAAGTACGGTAACTTCTACTACAATCCGTTCCACATGCTCTCGGTTGCATGCCTTCTCGGTTCCACAATGCTCTTCGGGATGCACGGCGCGACGATTGTCGCCACCGAGAAAGACGGCGGCGAGAAAGAATCGGAGAACATCGAGACCCAGAAGGCGTACTACCTGCCGAAGTCCGACATGACCCAGAACGACGGTGTTGCGAAGGGAATGCTCTTCTGGCGGTGGACCATGGGCTTCAATGCGACGAGCTACACGATTCATCTCTGGATCGTCTGGTTTGCGATGTTCACGATGATCTTTGGCATCATCGGGGTGCTACTCTCCGGTACCGCCGTGCAAAACTGGTACGACTGGGGTCTACACCACAATCTGACGTATCCATATCCGACGAAGTAGCGGTAGGCGAAAGGAGAGACCACACCATGAAAATCCTCGGGGTCTTCCTCGGCACCGCCGCGATCATCCTCGTCTTTCTCGGCATCTACGGGCTGCTCAACGGCCCGAAGACGCCGGTGGAAGCGGAAGTGAACATCCCGGCGAAATACGTGCCACCCAAAGACGGCATCATCACCGCAGAAGCGGGCGCGGCATACTCACAATATGCGGTCAAGGTCAATCAGAAGCCGCAAAACTTGCAGGTGCTGACGCAGTACAACGGCGACATGGCGGGGCTGTTCGCCTACATGACCACCAACTTCTCGTACGGGTTGGGTGTCTCGTGCCAGCATTGCCACAACCTGAACAACTTTGCCTCGGACGAAAACCCGAACAAAGTGCAAGCACGGAACATGCTCCGCATGACGCTCGACATGAACGCGAATCTCATCAACTGGCAAAATCACCGTGAGGTGCAGTGCGTGACGTGCCACTATGGCAAGCCGAACAACCTGCTCTACAACCCGCCGAAAGAGCCTGCCAGCACGACGCGCCTGAATATCGCCAACCCCGGCTATCCCGGTCTTGGTCTCTCGTATGCGTCGCAGGATCAAGGCGGTTCGCCCGTCCAGAGCGTCAACAACACACTCGGCGTGATGTACCTGATGGGCAAGTCCCTCGGTGTGGCGTGCAACTACTGCCACAACTCGAACAACTTCTCCTCGTATGAGATCGTCCAGAAGTCCTACGCGAAGACGATGCTCGGTATGGTCGGACAACTGAACAGCCGCTGGCTCTCCGATCTGCCGGACAACGAAACCGGGCAGAAGGGCGCGACGTGCTACCTCTGCCACAAGGGGTACAAAATCCCGCCCGGTGCGGGTGCGACGCCCCCGAACCCGACGATCCCTGATCCCGTTCGCGCCCGCGAACAGGGCTGATCGCCGGACGGAACGATAGCAAAAACGCCCCCGCAGATACATGCGGGGGCGTTTTTGTGTGTGTAACGGCGGCGTCTACCGCGTGACTACATAGCCGCCCATCTCGCTTGTCGCACGGTGATATGCATTGTCGTCGAGGCGCAATCCGAATCCGGGGAGGGCAGAGACTTCGACACGCCCCTCGATCACACGATAGCCGTCCGTCTCGATCCCCGGTACGGTCGCCTCGTCCCATTCCGCGAAGGTGAAGCCTGCGATTGCCCCCGCGAGATGCCCGGAGACATAATTACCGTACCACGCGCCGTAGTGGTGGGGTGCGCTACGCCGTCCCCACGCATCGAGCGTCGCGCCCGTCGTCAGCCAGCCTGAAAAGGTATGCCCGAATACATCGTATTGCACCACATCTACCAGCCCTACCTCTGCCCATTCCATTAGATGACCGCTGGCATCGCCCTCGCCGTCCGCGATCAGCACGGGGAGTTGTTCGCGTTGAAGCCACGCCCGCAATTCTTCATACAGCCGTGCATCCTCGTGGAAAGGCTCTTCTAACCAGAAGATGCCGCAATCTGCGGTCTCGTGCAGCACCTGTTTCGTGAGGTTGAGATTATAGCCGTTGTTGGCATCGAGCATGATCGGCAACCCTCGCCCAACTGCGTCGCGCACCGCACGGACAACCGTACTATCCCGCCGTATGCCCGCGTCGGGTGCCATCCAGCGTGCGCCGCGCCCGACTTTGATCTTGAAGGCACGATGCCCGCGCTCGTACCCTGCCCGCGCTTCAGCGGCGATGCAATCCGCAGCAGCGGCATCATCGGCAAGGTGCAGATCGTCGAAATAGAGGGACGTATCGTATGCCGGGACAGAAAACGGCATCGGCACCGGCTTCCCGCGCCAGTGTGCCAGTAATGCGTAGACGGGTTGCCCCGCCCGCATTCCCGCGAGGTCCCACAGCGGGTAATCCCATACACGCCATGCCGCCGCCGTGCCGGACGGAAGCGCGAACACCTCCGCAAGCGACTGACCGAGCAATTGCATTGCTTGTTCCTGTGTGGCGACACACCGCCCCCAGCCGCTTGTGCCGTCGCTCGTGGTGATGCGGGCAGTGGGGACGCGCACCGCCGTACCGTGGTCACCGATGCGGGCATTGCTTCCCGCATGGCGCGGTCGTATCCCCGCGAACACGCCCCATTCGATACGCGTGATCGTGTCCGAAGCCATCCGTTGTTCCTTCCTCTGTGGCACTGCACATGATATGCGGGCATCGTACGAGCAACGCCGGATCGGTACGCTGGTGCTACCGGGAATGACGGGCGGTTGCGGCGGTCCATCGCCCGACGATTGCATAGAGTTGGGTAAGGGTAAACGGTTTGGCGAGCCATCCATCGCAGTGCAGATCGGGCGGAGCAGTCTGCGGCAATTGTGCCGACATGACGACGATAGGAATGTGCGCGGTGCGCGGCTCGTTACGCAGTCGTCGGCTTATCTCGGTACCACTCATCTGCGGCATCATCAAATCGAGAAGGATAAAATGGGGTTGCGCGGTTTGCGCTAGCATGAGGGCGGCATCGCCGACCCCAGTCAGCACCTCGTATCCCTCGTCGCACAATGCTTCCTGCACGAACGCGCTGATGTCGGGATCATCGTCCACGACCAATACGGTACGTTTGCTCGCCGCTGTCATATCACTCCCAACTGTGTCCCTGTTATCGCCACACAACATCGAACTGGAAGCGCGAGTGCGCCGTCCGCACGATGCTGAGATGTGTACCCACTGCCGAGGGTTCCCCGCCGAGACGGGATCATATCCGGATGCGCGATTCTACCATCGCGCATGGCCCACCGGAAATGACGGTCAACCCCAGCGAGGCAGCGTATGCCAGCACCCCCGCCGATTCCGCCCCCGGTTGGAGCCAGATACGGTCAATTCCTGCCGCTTTCGCCCCGTCGAGCACCGCAGGAACACGCTCCGGCGGGATCACAATATCCATCACTTCCACCCCCGCAGGCAACGACGCCACATCGGGATATGCCCGATCCCCCTCCACCGTCGCGACGGTCGGGTGGACGGGATAGACACGATACCCGCGCTCCCGCAATACGCGGTAAATGCGATTGCCGTATTTCGCGCGGTCGTTGCTTGCCCCTACGACCGCCCATGTGCGGCGGGCAATCCAGTCCGCAATCAGCGCATCAGTCTCCATTAGTTTGCCTCCCATCGGCGTCACGGTTCCAGAAGAAATGGCAACACCGCCGCAAGAAATTCCGCCGGTTTGCGGGCATGGAGACTATGCCCCGCCCCCGCGACCTGCACGGCGCGTCCGTCCGGCAGATGATCGAGATACATCCGCACGGTCTCGTCGTCCACGAACCCACCGGACGCGGTATCGCCGTGAACGAGCAATACGGGGCAATACATCCCATGTAGCGTCGTATCCAGCGTCAGCATCTCGTGCGCGAGATATTCTTCCAGCACCGCCGGTGCGGTAGCGCGAGAGGCATGAGCGGCTTCGTCCACCTGCGTGGCGTTCCAGTCGGGATGCACCCGGCGAAAATGTGCCGCCGATTCCGCAAACGGGCGGTGATACATCCGCAGATAGGCACGGGCAAGCAAAACGACACGGCGGTCATGCTGCGCCAGTTGCAGCGGCGAATCCTCGATCACGATGCGTCGCGCCCAACCGGGGAAGGCTGTCTCCGCAACTTGCGCCACCGTCCCGCCGAGCGAATGCCCGATTACCACCGGGCAGTTCCAGCCAAGTGCACGAGTCAGTTCGACGACATCCGCCGCATACTCCGCGAGACGATACCCCGCCGGGGGATGTTCCGACTGCCCATGCCCACGCAAATCTACTGCCACTACCGCAAAGTGCGCCGCCAGCGTAGGCACAACGGGCAGCCACGTATCCCATGTCTGCGTCATCGCGGGGAGCAGCAGGAGCGGCGGTTTGTCTGTCAGCCAGCAGGCGACATGGAGCGTCACATCGTTGAGCGCGATCTGTCGGTGCACGGGGAGCGGGGCAACTCCGGTCATCATGCAGCCCCAAGTATTGTGCGCTCTCGCAATGCCGCCTGCGCTGCTTCCGCCTCCCGCACGCGGCGCGGGAAATATCCGAGAAATGCCATCATCGCAAGGATGAAGCACCCGACATACGCGAGATGCGCGGGCGCGTAGCCGTACCGCACGATCACTGCACCATTCACGAACGACGATACAGACCACAATGCATTCCACGCGGCAGACCGCGCACCAAAGAATGCCACGCGGTTGCGCGGGTGAATGACATTGCCGATGGTGCTCGATTCGATCGGCCACGAGACACTGACACAGAGGCTGCGGATCGCATAGAAGGCGGTCGCAAGTGGCACACCGGACAATCCAAACCCGATCAACAACGCGCATGGTGCCGTTAGCAACCGCATTGCCGCTACCGCCTTGAGGGGCGGCAATTTGCGTGCGATGAACGGCGCGGTAAGCGAAAGCAACCCACCCGCCAGCGCACTGAGCGAAAAGAGCGTCCCGACGGTTGCGGGAGATGCGCCGAGCGTGGTCATGTACACATTGTAAAAAGGCAGTAGCGCACCGGAACCTATCGCCAT
>JBBRMX010000086.1:0-12264 GCA_038230615.1 Thermomicrobiales bacterium
CCGAGCAGTACCGTCGCATCGGTGATCGGGCGGTAGGTGATCTTGTCGAGGTACGGCAAGGCGTTGCCTGCTGCGTCTTTCTTCCAGTAGGTTGGGTTGCGCTCCAGCGTGACATGATCGTCCTTGACCGCCTCGACGAACTTGAACGGCCCGCTTCCCGCCCCAATGGGCTTGAGAATGAGCGCGTCCGCGCCGAGTGTTTGCACGGCCTTCGGTGAGAGCATCATCCCGGCACGATCTGAGAGGTTGGCGAGAAGGGGCGCGAAAGCCGCTTTGAGCGTCAGTTTGACGGTGTACGGGTCTACGACCTCTACCGTCTGGATCGTATCTATTTCTGCTTTGCGGCGGCTGGCTTTGTCGGTCAGATAGCGGTCAAGGTTGAATTTCACCGCATCGGCGTTGAAATCCGTGCCGTCGTGGAATTTCACATCTTTCCGCAGCGAGAAGATGTAGGTCTTGGGGTCTGGCACATCCCATTTCGCGGCGAGCGCGGGGACGATCTGCAAATTCGTGTCTACGGCGACGAGTGCGTCGTACAGATTGAAATAGATTTCGCGGTCTGCATACGCGCCGGAGGTGAGGGGATCGAAGGTGAGTACATCGCCGTCTAGACCCGCCTTGAGCGTACCGCCTTTCTTTGCGGTACTGATGGCGGCGGCTTGTGTCGGCATCACGACACCCGCGCCGCTCGTTGCAGCAACGACACTCCCGGCGGGGGCAGCGGTTGCGCCACTGGGCGGGCGTGTCGCGGCAACCGGGGCGGCGGTATTCGTTGCCGCCGTACCGTCCGCACCGCACGCGGCGAGAATCGCTGTTGCCACGCCTCCCGCGATGCCGCCAAGCACCGCACGGCGGCGCAACCGCGCACGCTCCACCGGGTATGCTAGTTGTTCTGTCATTTCTTTTGGCTCCTCTGCGCGTAGCTACATCAGTCACACTGTCGGGATGCAGCACCCCCGCGACATAGGCATATCGCCTACTGTTTCGCGTCGTTCCCGTCGGGGGTGCCGCAGTGTGTGTCCAGTTTGCACTCTGGCGGGAAGTATACATGACTTGTGGTCACGTTCTATAGATGCAAACAGTGAAAGGGGATGCACATCATACGGCAGATGCACAACTATCGTGCGAAAACAGACGGCAGAACAGCAGCGGTGCGGGTTAATTGTGTTTGCTCACCCGCGTGCGGGTACTTGCGATAGCACGGATACTCATGTACCGTTGTTTGTTGGGAAGGCAAAGTACCGTGATGCCGGGAAGATGGCGGCACGGCAAGCCAGACCGGGCCAAGGGGGGCGGTATGATCGATGGGAACGATGCGCCGGACACTGTGCGCGAACAGCATGCACTGCTCGCCGCCGTCCGGCACGAGTTGCGGGCACCGATCACCACGATCATCGGCTACAGCGAAATGCTCATCGTGGATACCAAAGTTCCCGGCGCGGAGCAGGGACTTGTCGCCGACCTCGGCAAGATTCGGGCAGCGGGCGCACAATTGCTCGTGCGGGTAAACACGATCCTTGACCGCGACCGGATCGCGGCCGAAGGCGCGGGTATGGAGGTATTCGGAGCGACCCTCCGGGACGAGTTGCGGATACCAATCAACGCGATCATCGGTTCCAGCGAGGTACTCATCGCGGACGCGACCGAGTGCGGTTGGGCAGATGCGGTGCCGGAGTTGGAGCATATTTGCTTCGCCGCCACGCGGTTTTTGGCATTAATTGACGACTTCGTAGTGTTCGGCGCGACGGAGTGGGAGGCGATGCGCCTTGTGGTCGAGGACAGCGAGGACAGCGACGCCCCGTCTCTCGGACCTGACGTGCTACCCGCCACGCCCGCCTTCAATGCTGTGCACCCAAGTTTTCGCCGGGGCGATTGCCACCCGATCCTCGTCGTGGACGACAGCGCACTAAACCGCGACATCCTTTCTCGTCGCCTCGAAGCGCAGGGGTATGGCGTTGCGGTCGCGGAGAATGGGCGACGTGCATTGGAGATGGCGCGAGCGCAGCCTTTCGATCTCATGCTGCTCGATATGCTGCTGCCGGAAATGAACGGGTATCAGGTGCTGCAACTGTGGATGGCCGATGCTGCCTTGCGCGAGATACCGGTGATCATCGTTTCCGCGTTGGACGATGTGGACAGCGTCGCACGGTGCGTCGAACTCGGCGCGGCGGATTACCTCACCAAGCCATTCAACCCGATCATTCTCCATGCGCGGCTGGAAGCGTGTATGGAGAAGAAATGGTTGCGCGATCAGGAGGTCGAATACCTCCGCAATGTCTCCCTCGTTTCCGCCGCTGCCGCCGCAGTTGAATCGAGCACATTTGACCCGCAAATCCTCGCACCTGTCGCGGCGCGGACGGACGGATTGGGGCAACTGGCGCGGGTCTTTCAGCGCATGGCGCACGAGGTAGTGCTGCGGGAAGCGCGGCTCAAGCAGCAGGTGCAGGAACTCCGCATCGAGATTGACCAAGCGAAAAAATCCCGCGCAGTCTCGGAGATCGCGGACACGCCGTATTTCCAAGACCTGAAACAGCGGGCGGCGCGTCTGCGGAAACCCCCGATCTAACCGGACGCGGTCGCGTCTTTCGCCTTAGCCCGCACGCAAGGCGTGGTTGCGCATGACGATACATGTCATCGCGGCGAGGGCAAGGGCGGGCATCCCCACGAGCGTCCACATGGGACCGACCGCCGCGCTTGACGCGCCCGCAAGGAGGATGCCGAACGGGCCGAAACCGATTGCCATCGCAAGCATACCCATCGCCCGTGTCCGCAATTCCGGGGCTACCGCGCCGAGGACGAGCGCGGATTGCATCGCGCCGAACGCCCCGAAACACATCCCTGCGAGGATTTGCAGCCCCCACGAGAGCGCGAACAGCCGCGAGACAGCGAGCAGGATGACGACCGCCGCGCCGAGGAATGTTCCGCACAGGAATAGCAGGGCGGGGCGACCGTGCCGTTTCTTCCGCGTGAGGGCGAGACCGACCGCGAGTGCGCCGATTCCGTCTGCTCCTGCGAGGATGCCGAGTTGTTGCGGACCGACGTGTAATACATCCCGTGCAACGACGGGGAGCATCTGCTGATACGGGAAGACGAGCAGATTCATCGCCATCGTGATGAGCAGCACCCCCCGCACGAGTGGTGTCCGCATTGCCACTGCCCACCCGCCTTGGACGCGTTCACGGATGCGAATGTCTGTCTGCGGGCGCTGAGCAGATGCGGTGCTGAGAGAGCGACGCAACCGTGCGACGGCGAGCAGGTTCAGACCATACATGAGGGTAAGCCATCCGTAACACCATGTCGCGCCACCTGTAGCGAGAATAAGACCGCTGATGAGCGTTGCAACAACCTTGTTTCCCTGCATCGAGACCGCTTCGAGCGAGATTGCGTTCACGAGATGTTCCCGCGCGACAATCTCAGTAATCAAGGCGCGGCGGGTAGAATAGTCTGTCGCCCACGCGCAGCCGAGCACTCCGGTGAGAAGGTAAATATGCCACAGATGTACCGCGCCCGTACCGAACAGCGCAGTGAGCGTCACGGCGGCGAGGAAGCCGAGACCCTGGACGGTGAGTAGCACATCCGCGCGGCGGTAGCGATCTGCCACCGCGCTGATGACGAGGCCGAGGAGGAACATGGGGATTGCGCGACAGAAGCCGAGGACGCCGACACCGAGCGGTGAGCCCGTCAGTTGCAGCACGACCCACCCGGCGGTAATCATCTCGAAGTGGTTCGCATGGTAATACAGGAGGCTGGATAGCCATAGTTGCCGGTAGGCGGGAGTCGCCAGCGGCGCGGGCATCTGGGCACGCAATCTTTTCGCGGCACGGACAGTCAACGATCCTGCGTCCATCGGTTCCGGCTCCTTTAAGTGTGCCGGAGCATTGACCCATATTCTGCGTCGCCGCGCAAGTCGGTCGGGCAATTGTGCGGCCTTCGTGCGGGTCGCGACCGTGCTGCCCCCTTGCTCTCTGTTCGTCGCTCGCGTATCGTCAGGGTATTGTGTTGCGTGGATCACGAAAGGGAAAAAAGAACATGGCACAGATGACTACTGTTGGCACCAGCATTCTCCGGCGCGACGGCCCGGAAAAACTCACTGGGCGTGCACAGTATGCGGGCGACCTCCGGTTTCCCGGTATGCTTTACGCCCGTCTCGTGGGAAGCCCGTATGCCAGTGCCAAAATCACGCGGATTGACACCGCCGCCGCCAGCCGGATGCCCGGTGTTGCCGCCGTCTATACCGCTGATGACCTCGAAGGGACACTCGCGGGATCGGAATCGGGGTCGCGCCGGCTCAATTTCCTCGCAAAAGGTCATGTGGTTTTCGCAGGGCAACCTGTCGCGGTCGTGCTTGCACGCACTGAGGCGCAAGCGGAAGATGCCGCCGCGATGGTCGAGGCAGAGTATGAGCCGAGCGAAGCGGTAGTGGACCCGGTCGCGGGGATGCAGCATGGCGCACCGCGCGTGCGCGAACATTTGGCTGCGGGCGCACAGGAGCAAGATTTGCATGCCGCCGTCGCCGCCGAGGAGAAGGAAGAAGAGCACGAGGACCTGCATGACAATGTCTCGAACACATTGCATTTCACGCGGGGAGATATCGCGCAGGGTTTCCGCGACGCTGATGTCATTGTGGAGGACACCTACAAGATCGCGAGTGTGCATCAGGGATATCTGGAAACGCAGTCGTGCGTGATCGTTCCCGAGCCTGTCGTCGCGCAGGGTGTCACGGTATACACGAGCACGCAGGCGCAGTTCATGACGCGGGACGAAGTGGCGAAAGCACTTGGTCTGGAGTCGAATCAGGTGCGTTGTGTCGCAATGACCGTCGGCGGCGGGTTCGGCGCGAAGTATGTCGTGATCGAGCCGTTTGTCGCGTCGCTCGTCAAGAAGACGAACCGCCCGGTTCACTTGCAGTTCACACGCGGTGAAGATTTCCTTGCAGCGAATCCCTCGCCATACGCCGTGATCGAGTGCAAGACGGGCGCGAAAAAGGACGGCACCCTTACTGCGATGCAGGCGCGGGTGATCTTCGATACCGGCGCATATTCTGGCTCCGCGCTCGGTATCGCCTGCTTGTTGATCGGCGGGTATTACCGCTTCCCGCATCTCGACATTCGCGGGTACGAAGTCGTCACCAACAAGCCGGGTGTCGGGGCGTATCGTGCGCCGGGTGCGCCGCACGCCAGTTTCGCTATCGAATCGCAGATGGACGACCTCGCCGAGAAGCTTGGTATGGATCCGCTCGACTTGCGCCTTCAGAATGCTATCGTGGAGGGCGATCTCTGGCCGGACGGCAACCCGTGGCCGAAAATCGGTCTCGTCGAGTGCCTCGAAAAACTCAAGGAGCATCCGCTCTGGCAAAACCGGCATAATCTCCCCGCGAATGAGGGCGTCGGGGTTGGTGCAGGCGGATGGCCGGGCGGTCGCGGTCCCGCCGCCGCCGCGTGCCGGATGGATCCCGGAGGTACCCTGACGATCAGCGTCGGTGCGGTGGACCTGACGGGGCAGACGACGACCTTCGCTATGATCGCCGCCGAAGCATTCGGTATTTCGGCGGACAAGGTGCGCGTCGTCATCAGCGACACGGAAGCCGCGCCGCATTCCCCCGGCAGCGGCGGCAGCCAGATTACCTACACCGTCGGCAAAGCGGTGCTCGAAGCCGCTGACGAAGCACGCAAACAAGCCCTCTCGATTGTCGCGCAGGAATTGGAAGCCTCGGTCGAGGACTTGGAAATTGTCGGCGAGAATGTCCAAGTCAAGGGCGTGCCGGACCGCAAAATGACCCTGCGGGAGGTCGCACGGCTCAGCACGAGCAAGTACAAGCCCGTGTGGGGCAACGGCGCGAGCGCACAGAAAACCATCGCGGCGGGGTTTGCGGCACATCTCGCGCATGTGCGGGTGGACCCCGAAACGGGCGAGGTTACTGTGCTCAATTATGTCGCGGCGCAGGATGTCGGGCATGCCTTGAACCCGGCGGCGGTGATCGGGCAGATTCAGGGCGGTGCGGTGCAGGGGCTTGGGTTCGCGCTGTTTGAGCAGATGCTCTACGATCCCAACGGCCAGCTTCTCACCGGCTCATTCATGGACTGCGCATTGCCGTCGTTCATGCAGGTGCCGGAGATCGAGACGATTCTCGTCGAGGTGCCGACGCCCGACGGCCCGTTCGGGGCGCGGATCGTGGGGGAGCCGCCGATTATCCCCGGCCCTGCTGCGGTCGCCAACGCGATGAAGGCAGCGACGGGCAAGCGGTTCGCCTCTGTGCCGATTAACACCGAGCAGATTTACTTGGCGATGCACGGGGAGTAATCCGCCGACATCGGTCATGAGCGAGATGCAAACTGCGGTGCCAACTCCGGCACCGCAGTTTGCATGTGTTCGCCGTAGCGACCGTCCGCGGTTTAGATACCGGCGCGAGGCGGGGCATTGACGAGAAACGGCACATTGCCCTGACGGGCGTTCGCACCGCTTTCCTGCACCACGAATGCCCACGGCCCGATGAGATTGTCTACCGTGAGGGATTTGGGGATGATTGTTTGCAGGATCGTGCCACGGTCCGTGGCGGTCTGCATCCGGTCGCCATTGAAGGTAAATGCTGTACCGGTCGGACCGCTGATCCACGCGCTGACACTCTCGCCGGGGGAAAGCCCCGACACATAGAGCGTGAAGACCGTCAATGGGTCGCCGCCGGAGCCGGGGAGAGCCTGTACAATCAGTCCGTTTGCGGGCGGCGCAGTGAGCGCGAAGGTGCCGGGGCGCGTTTGGTTGCTCTTGGTGCCGATCAGGTTCACTTTGTACTGTCCCGGCGGATAGTCTTTCGCGTTCGTCTCCAGCGTGGCGCGGGTGATTCCTACGGCGTTCGCGGTACCGCCCGGTTTTTCGGTCGTCTTGCCGTCCGGGGCGGTGAGGCGTAGCACGACAACCTCGTCCGGCGTGAATCCCGGTGCGGTGAAGAGCAGCAGCGAACCCGTCGCGCTGCTGGTGGGCTCGACCGTCGCGGCGGGGATCGCGTCGGCGACGGGACCGTATCGCCAGCGAGCATATGCCGCACCGACATTCCCCATCTCGACTTTGAACCCGTCCGGGTTCGCGGGGGTATAGGTGAGCACCCGCCGCTCGAATGCCTGCATCAGCACATCGCGCGACACGCCGCCAACCGTCGCCCGAATCCAGTATGGTTCGGTGATCGGCAACCCGACGGCGAAGAATGGCGAGGGAAAAAGTGAGCCGGTCGTCGTTTTTCCGTCTTGGCTGATGATCGGCCCGCGCTGATTGAGGTAGTCCCAGAAGGGCGTGGCGATGTTGTGCTGCGTCTCGCGCACCCAGTAGGCATAGGTCGTCGGGTCACTCACGCCCATCAGCGGTATGGGTTTGCCGCTGCCGTCGAGTGCGCCGTCCACCATGCCGCCCGTATGGTTTGGGGCAGTGTGGAGATCGGGCATGAGCGTCGCAACATTGGCGAGGGCGGCGAACGACGGCGCGGCGTTGTTCTGGGTGTCCCCCGCGACTGGCACGCCGGAGGGCGAATACGGCTGCGACTGCGTCATGCCGACTTGAATCTGCCCGCTAATCATCTCTCGCACGAGCAGTCCGGCGGTGACACGACCGTTCTCGACCGTTGTCAGCTCCATGCGCCCTTTCTCGAAATACTGCACGGTGCGTTGCCCGCCTTCGAAATCGCGGTACGGCTCGGTATGCGGCAGTTTCGGACCGTCCGGCGCGACAAACAGCGCGGGGCCCCAGAGGTAACTGCGTTTCACCGTGCCACGCTCGACCGGGAGATCGCTCTGTGTCCAGACTGCGCCGAACGCAGCATCCAAGAAATCTGGCTGTGCATGGACAACGGCAATCGCCGCGAGATTGCCCGCCAGCATCGCTCCGATAATGAGTAGCCGCCATGCCCCGGTAATATGGTGTCGCACGTCGCATTTCCCCTTTCAACGAAGCGCAGTATACCATGCCGGTTTACGCCGTATCCCGGACGAGATAGAACAAGAGAGACGGCGGGCGGGGCGTGCCGGATGGCTCCCGCGTGCCGTACAATACGAACGGCGTCAGCCGACGCGCCAGTTTTGTGAAGTTCGTGAGGACGTACGTGTGCAGTATTCGCCGTTCGGGGTGGTTCCCGCCGCTCCTACTACGCCTGCGCTGTTGACGGAAGCACCGGTATTGCTGCCTGCCGTGCCGCCGCCGCGCCTCGTGCCGCGCTCTGTGCCGGAGATGCTGGACGAGAGTGTGCGGGCGGTGCGCCGTGATTTCGGGCTGTTCGTGTCGGTCGCGGCGATCACTGTTGTCCCTGCCAACTTGCTGTCGGGGGCGGTGACGGCGTTTTTCGTGCCGTTTAACCCGCTTGATCCGTTCACCTATTTTCGTGCCGGGTCACATGCCGCGATCACCTCTGATAGCACCGTAACCTTCGTGCTGACGGTATTGCTGGCAATCGCGACGGCGGCGATCAACGCGCTCGGTGTAGGTGCGCTCGTGACTGTGGCAGGGTTGCGGACGCTCGATCAGCCGTGCGATCCCGGCGCGGCGTATGCCCATGCCCGCCGCCGCTATCGCGCATTGCTCGGTACGTCGCTGGCGACACAACTCACGGTCGCATTGCTAACAGGAGTAAGTTTCTTCGTTGCGTCGCCCTTCACGTTGTATCTGTTCGTCGGATGGCAACTCGCACCGCAAGCAGTGACGCTGGAAGGACAACGACCATTTGCGGCGATGCGCCGTTCGCTCTCGCTCGTACGTGGGGGATGGTGGCGGTTCGCGGGGCTGCAATTGATGCTGCTGCTGTTGCAGGCATTCGCCACCGCAGTACCGGCAGGGCTTGCGCTTGTCGTCGGGTCATTTACGCTCTCGAAAGACCTGTTCGGTGGGGTGCCGGGGGCGGTGACGCTGGCGGTGATGTCGTCGCTCGTCAATGTCGTGCTGCTTCCCGTCGTCGTTGTGGCGAACACGCTCTTTTTCTCCGACCAACGGTTGCGGCGCGAGGGGTTCGATATAGATTTGCTCTTGCAGCGCGGCGCGGCGGAGCGGGCAAGTGGGATGCACGCATGAAAGTGCGATGGCTGCTGCTTGCAGGGATAGCGTGTGTGCTTTTCGGCGCGGTATCGGTGCCGGTGCAGGCAGCGGATGTGGACTTGCCGACATATGTGCAGCGGCTGACGACCGCCCGCGATGCTCTAACACAGGCGGAAATGCAAGCGGGAACGCAGCGCGAGGCGTCTATTCAGCGTGCGACCGATGCCCTGAACGGCATGGACACGGTGACGGTGGGTAGCGCGACATACCCCGCGCAGGTTAGTGGTGCGTTGGGGACATTGCGCCGCCAGCCGGTTGATACGCAGCGGGCGCAGGCGGAGGTAACAGTGCTGCTCGACACGGTGCGGGCGGTACAGCGCACGACGCCTGACGCGCAAGCGCGGCAGAAACTCGATACGATCCTACAAGACCGCGCCTATCATCCGGCAGAACCGAACCCCGCGCAGGAGCAATTTTCGCGGTTTCGGGGATGGGTCGGGGAGCAATTGCGGCGACTCTTTAGCCCGCTCGACCGCATCAACCCGCCCACGCTCCCTAGCCCGCGCACGACACCGGGTATAAACCGGCTGGCAACTGCGCTCGCGTTTTTCGCATCGCCGCATTTCCTCATCGGGCTTGCGACTATCGCTGCGCTCGTTGTCCTGTTGTTGACCCTCTGGCGGCGGCGGTGGCGACGCACGCGGCGTGTAACGGAAACAGCGGAGCCGCAGCGCAGTGCGCGGGAATGGCGCGACCACGCCGACATGCTTGCGGCGCGGGGCGAGTACCGTGCGGCGGTGCGGGCGCGGTATTTCGGTACCCTGCGCGAGATGGACGAACGCGGGTTACTCGCCTTCGATGCTGCCCGTACCGACCGCGAATACGTGCGGGCAGCGACCGACTCGCAAATCTGGCTTGCGGAGCCGCTCCGACCGTTTGTGCGGATGGTAGAGGCGATTTTTTACGCGGATGCGCCGTGTGGTGCGCCGGAATACCGCGCCGCGTGTGACCATGCCGCCGCAGTTTCGCAGACTATCGCCGCAGCAATGCTGCCCCTGCAACCGGTGGCGGCATGAAGCGGCGCATGGCGCAGGTGCCGCGGCGCATCTGGTTGCTCTCCGCGACCTTCTTGCTGCTCATTGTCGGCACGATTGCGCTGCAACTGGCGACGCCCGCCGAGAGCGGTGCGAGTCTGCCGCGCGGCACGACGCTCTCCGCATCGCCGACGGGTAGCCTCGCCCTCTCGCAATGGCTCAACGCTGAGGGGTTTGTGGTCTCACCGGTGCGAGAGTTTCCGTTCAATGGTAGCGGTCTGGATGTGCTGTTCGTCATCGCCCCGGAGACCGTACGCTACAGCACAGACGATGCGGACGACATCAAACGGTATGTCGAGAACGGCGGTACGCTCATCTTTGCTACCGACGGTAACGACGATGCCACCCCGCTCCGTACGGCACTGGAACTCGACATCGCCAACCACGGCGATATGCTGACCGCATCGCCGACCAATGCAACGCTCAGCCGCCCTCCGGTGCGGACGATCACCCTCGACGGCGGGGGGACTGTTGACCCCGTGACGCCGGGTGATGCCCGCTTCCTCGAACGGGCGCGGACAACACGCGGCGTGGCGGTGGCGACGATGGTGCGTGGCAAAGGGCGTGTCCATGTCGTCACTAGCCCGTACCCGCTCTCGAACAAAGGGCTGCCGGACGCCGACAACCTTGCGCTTGTACAGAATTTGCTCGCGGGGCAACCGAAGGGCGCGGCGGTCGGGTTCGATGAATATCACCATGGCTATGGCGTTGGGCGCAGCGTTGCGGACCTTGCGCTGCGCTCTCCGTGGGGATGGGCGATGCTCTATCTCGCGGCGTTGCTGTTCGCGGTCTTCGCGCTGAACGGGCGGCGGTTC
The DNA here is from genome assembly GCA_038230615.1 of Thermomicrobiales bacterium. Classification (GTDB taxonomy): domain Bacteria; phylum Chloroflexota; class Chloroflexia; order Thermomicrobiales; family JALYUS01; genus JBBRMX01. Next base: position 10,919 of record JBBRMX010000086.1, read on the forward strand.
GGTCGTGCGTTACCTGCGCCTGCCGCACTCGCCCGTCCGACTGCCGAGTATGCGCGTGCGCTCGGTCGTCGGTGGCAGGAAGGCAAGCAGCGGGCATTCGCACAGGCGCATCTTGCAGAACGCCTGAAGCGCGATCTTGCCGCCACGCTCGCCCTCTCCCCGACGGGCGATGACGACGGTGCCTTCCTTACTGCGCTCAATGCTGCCCGCCCCGATCTCGCGGTCGAGTGCGACGCCGTCCTTGCTGCGCTACGCGATCCCGCTGCACGGGACAGCGATCTCGTCGCAGTCGCGCAGCGTGCCGATGCCCTGCGCCACTACGCCGCCGAGAGCAGGTCGGCACTACGCTAACGGGCGGGTGACGTGTGGCGCGTCACCCGCCACATAGACACATGGAGACAAACAGACATATAGACAAAGGAGTGTTCGCCCCCATGACTGCAACTGCAACCGAAACTCACCCGCCCGCACCACTTGCTGCCCTCGCCCCGTTCGAGTTTGTCCTCCTGACTACCTATCGCGCTAATGGTGCGGCAGTGCCAACGACGGTCTGGTTCGTCTACGAGGGCGGAAAAATCTTTGTCACGACCCGTAAAGACGCGGGCAAGATCAAGCGCGTGCGGCACAATGGGCGCGTCGCGCTGACCCCGTCTGATCGGGTCGGAAACCCGTTGGGAGAGCCGCAAGTGACGGCGCGGGGACGCGAAGCCGCCGGGGGAGAACGTGCGGGGGCGCGTGCGGCACTGGCACAGAAGTACGGCGAGATGTTCTCGCGCATCGCCGGTACCGACGATAGCAACCAGACATACATCGTCATCGAGCCTGCCTGAGGAGGAAATCGTACACAGACGGAACCCATGCAGACGAGCGGCGAGCGGCGAAAGGTGGGGGGAGGGAGCATCATGGTGCAGCCGTACCGACATTTGGGGCCGTTCAGCGACTGGGTAGCGGCGGCGCACGCACAACACCCGCTGTTTTCGCCCGCCGCACCGGGCGATGAGACGCGGCAACAGGTACGCGAGACGCTCGGCTTCGTCTCCGGCGCGGAGATGCCGATGGATGTGCGAACCGACGATGCGTGGGAGCGCGACGGCGTTGCAGGGGAGGCGGTTTCGTGGTCGGTCGGATACGGCCCGCGTACCGAGGCGTGGGTGCTCAAGCCAGTGGATGCACCCGCGCAGTTGCCCGGTGTAGTTGCCCTGCATGACCACGGCGGGTTCAAATTCTTCGGCAAGGAGAAGATCGCCGAGGGGCGTGATGCCCCGTCGCGGGTGCTTGCCGACTACCATGTGCGGTACTACGGCGGGCGGGCATTCGCCAACGCCCTCGCCCGCGCCGGGTTTGTC
>JBBRMX010000087.1:0-12154 GCA_038230615.1 Thermomicrobiales bacterium
GACGATATGGAACTGATCACGCGGATACTGCCCACGAATCAGGCTATCGAGGGCCATCGCCACCTTCTTCGCTGCTGCCCAACAACCGCGCAACAGCATCGAGCGGCTCATATCAATCATGAGCACGGTGCTAGATTGCGTCTGCAACTCGGTGCGGTAGACCTCGAAATCCTGCGGCTGGATGCGGACGGGCGAACCAACGCCGTTGCGTTCGAGGGCATTCATCAGCGTCTCGCGCAGGTCGAGGTAGAAGGGATCGCCGAATTCGTATTCTTTCGTCTCGTCGGTGCGCTCGCCGCCGAAACCGCGCCGGTCGGTCTGATGTCGTCCGACACGATCTTGCTTCATCTGCTGAAAGATGTCCGTGAGGGCTTTCTGCCCGATCTGGCGCAAGCCGCGCGGGGTAAGTTCAAGTTTGTTGCCCTTACGCTCCAGATAGCCCGCATCTTCGAGCATCTTGGTCAGTTGCTGTAACTGGTCGAGCGATTGTGCGGCATCGTCACCGAGCAGGTCTTGCAACTCCTGCCGGTCAATCTTGCCGAGGTCGCCGATGCTCTGGGCGGAGCGAAGATCGGCTTCGAGGTCGTCCATGCGCTGCATCTTGCCCATCACATCAAGGGCTTCACCCATGCCGACCTGTTCTTCGCCGCCGAAACCGTAGCCGTCGGAGTCCATCGGGAAGAGTTGTTGCAGGTTGCCGCCGAGGCGGGCGAGATCCCATTTCAGGCGATCATCGCGCAGCATGGCGTCCATTACGCTCTGCAACTGCGCCCGCTGATCGGGGGACATCGAGTTCATCAGGTTCTGCATCTGTGCCATCTGTTTTGCCAGATGCTCGATGAGATCGTCAATCGTATTGAGACCGGGCGGGAAATACTGCCCGTGCTGCTGCATGAACTGCTCAAATTGCGGGTCTTCGCCGCGCTGGTGGCGTTCCAGCATCTCGTTCAGGTCCTTGACCATCTCGCGTAGGGCTGCCATATCTTCCGGGGTCATATTCTTGATGGAATCCATCATTCCCTGAAAGGTATTGCCGAGCATCTGTTGCTGCAATTTGCCCATCATGTCTTGGAACATTTGGCGGGCTTGCGGGTCCATGAACTCGTAATCTTGCAGGGCTTTGATCTGCCCGCCGGGGTCTTTCGGCATGTCATCGAGGTAGCGATTCTTGCGGTTGGCGATATTTTCGAGCATCCGGCGCAGGCTGTCGTCCGGCTGTTGCGCTTCGCCGTTCTGCCCTTCCTGTCCTTCCTGCCCATTTTGCGCTTGTGCATCTGCGGCTGTCTGTTCCTGCTGGGCATTTTGCAGGGTGTCATCGAGACGCTTCTGGATACCGGAGCGTTCCTGCTCCACGATGGCTTCCAGTTGCTCCTTGATATCTTCCAGCACACCGCCCATATCGTAGCGTTGCAGTTCCTGCTGGCGCATCTGGCGCAACCGCTCCATCATGTCGCGCATCCCCGGCACGCGCCCATTCTTGAGGTCCGCACCCCGGCGCATGATCTTTTCCAGTGCGCGGCGCAGATCGCCGTCTTTAATCACATCGTCGGAGATCGCCTGTAGAAGATCGTCGGCGTCGAACGGGTTGACATTTTGTGTCCCGTCCCACTCCATATACCGGTAGACCATGTCGCTCACTCCGTTCGCATAGCGGTGCATCGTAGGTAACGAGGAGCGAGTAACGAGTTTCGCTGCGGGTCAGCGGCGTGCCAGATGACGGATCGCACGCGACATGGAAGGAATGTCCGTTACTCGTTGCTCGCTACGCATCAGTCTTACGCACGATACCGATACCGTGCGCCTTCGCTGTTCTTGTTCAGGCGGCGGTTGAGGTGCAATCCTTCGAGAACGAACTCGACCGCTGAGGCGACATGTGCGGGGTCCTTTGCCACATCGAGTTTTGCGACTGCGGTGTCCATCCCCGCTAACCCGACCATGTGCCGCCCGTAGTCGCGTGCGGGCATGAGATCGGAGGTGTCGAGGTTGGTGCCTTTCTCGAAGGAGCGGATGACGCTCTCCAGTTCGGAGAGCCGGAAGTATCGCTCGAAGGTCGTTGCGGTCGCTTGCTGCACAAGCCGCTCGACTACGCGGATTTCGTCCATCTCGCCCATGCTCTCCAGTTCGATCTTGCCCGCCGTGGATGCGACGACGGCGTGCAGATCGCTGATGCGTGGCACCGCCATCTCCTCGCCGAGTTTAATCGCACGTCGCAATGCATTGGCGACGAGGTTTTCGTAGTTCGCTATCGAGACGCGGACCGAGACGCCGGACTTCTGGGAAATCTGCGGCGACTTCCGCGCAAGGTGCGTCAGTTCCGCGACGATCTCTTTCATAAACTGCGGTGTGTCTACCGTGATGCCGTCATTGTTCTGGAAGGCGAGATGTTCGCGCTCCATAATGTCCATCTCGTATTCGATAGTACGCGGGTAGTGCGTCCGCACCTCGGAGCCGAAGCGGTCTTTCAGCGGTGTGATGATTCGACCGCGGTTGGTGTAGTCTTCCGGGTTCGCGGAGGCGACAACAAACAAGTCGAGATCGAGCCGTACTTTGTACCCGCGAATCTGCACATCGCGTTCTTCCATGATGTTGAGGAGACCGACCTGAATGCGCTCTGCAAGGTCGGGCAGTTCGTTGAGGCAGAAGATGCCCCGGTTTGTGCGCGGCACCATGCCGTAGTGGATCGTCATTTCGTCCGAGAGATACCGCCCCTCCGCAACCTTGATCGGGTCCACTTCGCCGATAAGATCAGCGATGGTCGTGTCCGGGGTGGCAAGTTTTTCGCCGTAGCGACGGTCTCGCGGGAGCCAGTCTATCGGTGTGGCATCACCCAGTTCCGCGACCATTGCGCGGCCCTGCGCGGATTCGGGATCGTACGGGTTGTCGTTCAGTTCGGTACCGGCGATCATCGGCACCTCGGCATCGAGCAGATTGATAAGTGAACGTGCGAGGCGCGTCTTCGCCTGCCCGCGCTCACCGAGCAGCACAATGTCCTGCCCGGAGAGAATCGCGTTCTCGATCTGTGGCAGAATCGTCTCTTCGTACCCGAGGATGGTAGGGAAATATGACTCTCCCTTTCGCATTTTTTCGATCAAGTTTTTCCGCATCTCGGCTTTTACGGGGAGTACATCGTACCCGCTTGCCCGCAGTTCGCCGAGTGTGGTAGGCTTCGGCTCCATCGCCATGAACGTTTACCCCCATCTATAGATAGAAACAATCTCCGTTCGATCCCTCACACCGGCGGTGGGGGACGACGCGCATCTGTATGACCTCTCGTTCCGGCTTCTCAATGCTACCGCGCCAAGGCGGATGCGTCAACGCAAATGCGCCGTCCGCACGCGAAAAATTATCGTGCAATCTGTGCATTCACACGCTGGCGATTCTGCATGGGATTGGCGACTGGTGGCTGCACTGCTGGTATGTTCTCCTGTGGCGATCTCGTCGCAACCACCGTCGCAAAAGGGAGACGTATTTGTACGTACAGTGACATAAATATTCGATGACATGCACGCGAAACCTTTGCGATTACCGTTCGTTTATTTTATGCGATTACGCGAGCAACGCGACGGGGCATATCCGGTAACATACTACTCACAGGGGGCGCGAGATGAATGCGGGGCGAGGGATACGACGGGTTGGCTGGTTGATTGCGGTTCTGGCGATGTGTGCGCCCCTATTCACTCCGGTACTTTCGGTTGTTGCCGCGCCCGCGCCGCTGTTCGCATGGCAAACGGGGCATGTCATCCCCGCTGCGTTCCGCCCCCTCTGGGAACAGGTCGGCAGCGAAAAAGGGCTTGGCTGGCCGATTGACGAAGCGACCGTTACCGGGGGAACGACCGAGCAATGGTACGAATACGGGCGCGTCTTCCAGCGGGCAAACGGCGTTCCGGAACTTGCTGCCGTCGGGCGTGAGCGGGCGACATTTCGCTCCATGCTCACAATGACCCCGTTCAAGAACCTCCCCGCCCCGATTGGCGCGAAACCCGCCAATGCGGAGTTTGTCTCGAAGTGGGGACACTGGACGGCGAATGGCTTCTATTCCGTATGGAATACGAAGAAATCGCTGCTTGGTGCGCCGATCTCCGAGGAGTTCACCGAAGACGGCGGCACAGTGCAGTACTTCGAGAACGGGCGGCTGGAACTCGATCCCACCGCGAACAATGTTGCCCGCATTACCGCGCTTGGCCTGCTGGCTCACGGCCCCGCCGCCCCCGCGATTGACCCCCCTGCAAATGTGGATTTCATCGGTGAGCAGCCCATTCACAGTATTCAGGGCGTCAAGGCGCACAAGGGGCGGTGGATTCTCGTCAACCTCACCGAGCAACACCTCTATGCATACGAAGACGACAAATTAGTGAACGACAGCCTCGTCTCCACCGGCACCGCCGCCAACCCGACCCCACCCGGCACGTACACGATCCAGCAGCGGTTCCGATTGCAGCGGATGGTCGGCGACGGGTACGACCTCCCCGATGTGCCGCATGTGCAGTATTTCGGCAACGAAAACCTCTCGTGGCACGAGGGATATTCGTTCCACGGGGCATACTGGCACAATAACTGGGGGCACGTGATGTCGCACGGATGCGTCGGTGAGCCGCTCGACTTCGCCGCATGGCTGTGGGATTGGGCGAGTGTCGGTACCGTCGCGGAGATCATTGCAGGGTAATTCGCACGCTCAATTCCCGCGTTCAATCCCCGCGCTTTCCTCGACAAAGAAGGAAGGCGCGGGGCGTTTTCTGCCCGTCGTTACAGTACTTTCTGCATATGGACGGAGCCAGTATCGTAATTTTCCTCGGTCACATCGTAGCCGACGCGCCGCCACATCAGCATCACGGGCAAATCGTTGAAGTGGCAATGGCGGTACAGGCGCGAAAATCCCTGTGCTCGTGCGAATGTATCCGCTGCACCGACCATCGCTCGGAGCACTTGCGGGCGGGGATATTGCTCGTCAATCAAGGTGCGGCGGTATACTGCGGTGGTGTCGGGCGTGTATCCGTAGTAGGCGGCAAACTCGTGGACATTGGCGATATGCTCGACATGGTACGCTGCGTCGAATGCCTGCACCGCCATCATTCCTGCAAGTGCGCCCGTTTGTTTGTCTCGTGCCAGCGCGATGCCGTTGCGCCCCGATAGGTAAAATGTAGCGAGATGGTACAAATCGTATTCCTTGCCGTCGGGCTGGAGGGGGCGGGTTTTCTGCGGGGCGAGCACTCGTGCTGCAAAAGCGAGGATCGCGTCCGCGTCGTCCGGTTGCGCCATCGCTGCCGTCACTCGCGAAAATCGGTCGAGGATCATCGGTCTCCCTCCGCTATGCATCGTTCCCAGAACGCGACGACGGGCGGCACACGCTCCTCGATCAATGCGGTGGCGTGGCGCACGGCGTAGCGTAGATCGCCCATCGCCAATAGCAAGCGATACCACTGCAGCCAGTCTTGCAGCCACCATTGCGCCGGTACGTGATGCGAGTACGCGCCAATGATTGTGACGAATGCCGCAGAATTGTCGCTGGCAAATAATGCGGCGTCCATCCGCGCAATATCCCAGAACGGGTCACCCAACCGCGCTGCTTCCCAATCCAGTATTCCCGTAATTGTGCCATCGTCGGAGATGAGTACATTATCGAGATAATAGTCACCGTGCAGGGGCGCGAGCGGTACGGGGGTCTTGATGAGCGACGCTCCCCACTGCGGCAATCGTACCGCCATCGCTGCGGCGACTGCTGGCGGTAACACCTGTGCGGGGAGAAGCACACCGAGATCGGACGCGATTTTCTTGCAAATAAAATTCTCTGCCCAGTCTCGTTGCGTTCGTACGGTGTCGTACGGAAATTGCCAGACATGCATCACTTCGGACAACGGTAAGGTATGAATACGGGCAAGCATCGTTCCCATCGCCGCAAGGAACCCGTTGCGCTGTGCAAGCGTGAGCGCATCGTAGCGTGCCGAGGCGGGCGCTCCGGGAGTGAAAGAGCGTAGGACAACCCGCTCTGCGGTGTCCGGGAGATCGTCCGCGACGGCAAGGATTGCGGGGACGGCAAAGCCCGCAACGGCGAGGTAATCGAGGATTGCCCGTTCGTGTGTGAGCGACGTGGCACGCTCCGGCGCGAAGTATTTCAGGATGTACGGCACGGTGTCGGTGTCGAGGCGGTAGGTACGGTTCGAGGAGCGGGCAGGCAGCAAGTGGACACTGTGAATGCGGACACCGAGTGTTGTCTGCGCCCATGCAATCGCCGGGGTGTAGTCAATATGCATTAGGTAGTACCGTGTGGGTGCGAGTGCGGGTGTGATGTGGCGGCGGTAGCGGTATGTGGTGCATCGGTCTCATATGGCGTGCCGAACCAGCAGGCAAGCAAGGGGGCGGCAATATCTGTGCCGCCGTAGCCAACGCTTCGCAGATGCAGGGCGGGTTGCCCCGGTTCGCACAATGCGGCAAGCAGTGCCGCCCCTCCCGGTGTCACCGTGCCGCTGTCGTTGCGAGTACCGTTGTCAGTGCTGGTACCGGTACTGGTGTCAGCGTCGGTGGCAATCGGCCATCCTGCTTCGTCGAGCAGCACCGTGACGACATCGGCGGCGTGTGCATCGTCGGGTGCAGTGTGGGATGGAAGGGGTGCAGCATACACACGCACGACGCGCAGCGAGGCGAGTGCTGCCGTGACCGCAATGATCTCTGCGACGGTGACCGGATCGTCAAGCGGTACATCGTCTACCGAAACGCCGCGCACAATCGCTTCCGCTTCTGCAAGCCGCCGCAGGGTGCCGCTTCCCCAAGTCCGCACTGCGAGCGGCATTGCGCCCGCTTCGAGCGTATGAATCGCGTCGAGCAACCGTGCATCGCGGGGGACGGGACCGAGTGCGACCGACGCGACCGTGCAAGCGATGCCACCGTATCGGTCGTGTGTCCGCAGCAACGTCGCGCGGGGCAGCGTGAGACCGGCAAGGACGCGCGTTACGAGTGCGTAGTCTGCCCCTGCATCGAGCAATGCACCGAGCATATGGGCGGTCGTTAGTCCTCTGGCACAATCGAGGTAGATGAGCATCTTTCTCCTGTTGCACTGTTACGATGCCGGATGTCATCGCGCATCGCAGTATACCGTCTCGTGCGGTATGATGCGTGCCGCGCGTATGCGACGCTGGAAGTTTTGATATCAGAAAAGATTCGGTAGAATAGTGAGAACACCCCTCGAACCGATGCTCGGTCCCGCATCGCTTGCTCCCCGTCCGTGGTGGCAGCGACGATTGGCATGGATAGTGCTCGACGCATTGTTGCATTGGTGGCCCCGCCCCATCTGGCAATGTCCTGCTGCAATGCTTGCGTTCGTACGTGTATGGCGCGACCAAAATGCACGATTGCTGAGTGTCGCGCTGCGTTCCGCCCTCGGATTACCGGCGGGACGGTGGACGGATTGGCGGCTGCGATGGTCGCTATGCTATCAGCACCAACTCGATCTTGTATTGATGCTGCAAGCAGACCGTTTCACGCCGCAATGGGCGAAGGAACATGTGCGGGTTGTTGGCACGATCCCCGCAGAGGGCGCAATCTTCACCGCCCCTCACCATGTCGCGTCGCGAGTCTCTTCGCTGATATTCGCGGCGTACGGCCTTACCGTCGGTGTGGTTGCTCAACAAATGTCCGAAGCCGACGCCCCAACGCAGAGAGACCCCAGCGCACAGTATCTTCATGCGCGGCTCGATGCACACCGTGCGCTTGCATTCGGGGATCGTTCGTATTCCATGCAGCATGGCGCACGCAACGCGCTCCGCTTATTGGAACAGGGAGGCTCGATCATCCTGCTCGGAGACGGGTTCTTCCCCCAATGGAAATGGGAGCCATTCCTCGGCACGATGGTGCCAATACCGGACGGTCCGGCGTGGCTTGCCCAGCGGACTGGAAAAAGTATCGTGCCATATATGACGATTCCTCGTTGGGGTGGGTGGACATTGTGGGTCGGTGACCCAATCCCGCCGACCCGCGAGGGGCTGCGCGATGCTCTGATCGTCGCCATCCGACATGCGCCGGGAAGTTGGCTGCGCGGCATTGCCGGGTTGTGGTATCAGAACTTGCCGCACGAAGGAGCAAAGCCATGACGGTGGAGACATTTCCACGTATCGAATGGCTCGTTGATCGTGCCGCCGCCCGCACCCCAGACGCAATTGCGGTAATTGATGCCGATTCGAGGCGGCGGTGGACCTACGCCGCACTTCGTGCGGAGATGGACCGCCGCGCCGCTGCGCTCGTCGCATATGGGCTGGCACCGGGGAGTGTCGTACTCGTGAATGCCCCCACGCACGATCATGTGCTGATCGCGTGGCTCGCCTGTTGCCGTGCCGATCTCATATTCATGCCGGTGACACCGAAAATAGCTCCCCCAGAGATTGCCGACCTTGCGCGCCGCGCCCGTGCATGCGTCGTTCTCACACCAGACGGGCAACCCCATCCAGTACTCACGCATCTGCCGGTGTTACCGCTCGACTTTGCAGGTGCATCCCCCGATAGCGCATTCGATGAGGCATTGCGTCGGTCGCAGGAAGGCGATGCGGATGCGACGACATTGCTGCTCACCACTTCTGGTACCACGAGCAGGCGCACGAAGATCGTGCAGCAATCGCATCGGTCGAATGTGTGGCTTCCGGAACGTATGCGTCGCTGGCCGGAAGCCGAGATCGTCATGTATCTACCGCGCCCAAACACTCTTTCGGATCGCTTCGTCGCTGCATTGCTCTCCTTGGGGGCAACGGCGATACTCTCGACGACGACCGACCCTACACGGATGGAAACGGAAATGGCGGCTCTTGGTGCGACCCATCTCACTATATTCCCGTCGGTTCTCCGGTTGCTTGTGCGTTTGCCGCCACCACCACCGTCGCTGCACCTTCGCCGCGTCCAATCTGGCGCGGCACCGCTTACCCCCGCGCTGCTAGCGGCGTTGCAGGCGCGGTATGCGGGCGTCACCGTAGGGCAAGATTACGGCTCAACCGAGGCAGGCTCAATGATGGGGGCGACGTATCCCGACACCCCTCCCGGCAGCATCGGCACGCCATACCCCGGTATTATTGCCCGTATCGTCGCCGCTGACGGGAGCAACCTCCCGGACAGCGACATTGGGGAAATCATCATCCGTACCCCCGGTCTTATAGTGGCTACGTGGATGACCCGGCTGCAGAGGCGCAATCCGTACGTGACGGTTGGTTGCACACGGGCGATCTCGGCTATCGTGATACGAACGGGCAGTATTTCCTCACCGGGCGGCTTTTGCTGCAAATCAATGTGGGCGGTTTTAAAGTCTCCCCAGAAGAAGTAGAGGCGGTATTGGAAACGCATCCCGGTGTACGCGAGGCGGTCGTTCTTGGGTCTGCGGACACCTTGCGGGGCGAGGTCGTCCGCGCCGTTATTATTCCGTCCGACGCGCCCCCGTTAATCCGCGACTTGCGCCAGTATTGCCGGGAACGGCTCGCAACCTATAAAGTGCCGCGTATCTGGGAGTTCCGCGATGTCTTGCCTCGTTCCCCGCTCGGCAAGGTGCTTCGGTCTCAATTATAGCGAACATATAGCGACCAATCGGAAGGACCAGACCATGTTGCGTATACAAACCTTCCCCGCCGGCCCGATCAGTACCAATGCCTATCTGGTTGCGGACGATGCGGCGGGCGTCGCATGGATGATAGATGCCCCGCCGGATTCCGCACGTATGGTGCTGGATGCCGCCCATGCACATAGCTGGCGAATCGTCGCACTGCTCAATACGCACGGGCATTGGGACCACATCGCCGATAACGCCGCAGTGCTGGCGGAAACAAACGCACCGCTTTTCATTCATGCCGACGACGAACCGATGATCCTGCACCCCGCAAGTATGGGAGACCCGCTGCCCGATATCTCGCCAACACGCGCAGATGCCTACCTCAAAGACAGCGACACGCTCACGCTCGGCGCATATATCTTCACCGTCCGGCATACACCGGGGCATTCGCCCGGTGGCGTCGTGCTGTATGAGCCAACGACCGGGACACTCATCGGTGGCGATACCCTCTTTCCTAATGGACACGGGCGTATTGACATCCCCGGCGCGGACGAAGACGCGATGCACCGTTCACTTCGGGTACTCATGACATTGCCGCCGGAAACCGTCGTCTACCCCGGGCACGGCGCACCAACGACGATAGGCGCGGAACTGCCGTGGATGCGTGCGCTCACGCAATCGTGAACGCACGTTCCAGACCGAATGTCGTTCCTGTCAGTCTCCGATAACGATGCGATGAAACCGTTTCTTCCCCGCTCGCAAGAGCAAACCGGCGGCGGGGACATCGGCGGGTGCGTACACGCGATCCATCTCGTCTATGCGATGATTGTCCACTGTTGCGCCGCCCTGCTGTGCCAGTCGCCGCGCATCGCTGCGCCCCGTTGCCAGCCCTGCCCGCATGAAAAGGTCTGCCAGCGATAGCCCCGCGCCCCATTCTGCGGCGGGAATCGCGGTTGTTGGGGCGGCATCGAGCGCACCGGAACCGTCAAAGAGGGCGTGGGCGGCGGCGCGGGCTTCGTTGGCGGCATTGGTGCCGTGCGTCAGTTGTGTCGCCTCGAATGCCAGCACCTCTTTCGCGTGGCGCAACTCCGCCCCTTCTACCGCAGTCAGCGTACGGATTTCCTCCATCGGTAAGAATGTAAAGAAGGCGAGAAAGCGGGCAACGAGCACATCTTCGACATTGATCCAGAACTGGTAGTAGTCGTACGGAGACATGTACTGCGGGTTGAGCGAGAGGGCATTGCCGGTGGATTTACCCATCTTCTGCCCAGAGGCGTCGGTGATGAGCGGCGAGGTGAGCACAAACGCTTCGCCACCGTCCGCCTTGCGGATTAGGTCCATTCCGCCGAGACAGTTGCTCCACTGATCGCCGCCGCCAATTTGCAGCACGCACGCATCCTCGCGGTACATGTGAAGGAAATCATACGACTGCAAGAGCAGATAATTGAACTCCAGAAACGACAGTCCGGATTCTAGCCGCGTCTTGTATGTCTCCATCGCCAGCATCTGATTGACCGAGAAATGTCGCCCGTAATCGCGCAGGAAGTCAATGTAGTTCAGTTTCGTGAGCCAGTCGGCATTGTCGAGCATGATCGCTCGTCTCTCGGAGAAATCGAGGTAGTGGCTGAGTTGCGTCTTGATCGTGGCGGCATTGGCGGCAATTGCCTCTTTCGTCATAATTGTTCGCCCGGTTGCGCGTCCGGTCGGGTCGCCCACCATCGTGGTGCCGCCGCCGACCAGCGCAATGGGGCGGTGTCCGTGCCGCTGAAAATGCGCCAGTATCATAATCTGCACGAGATGCCCGACATGCAAACTGTCCGAGGTCGGGTCAAACCCGCAATAGAGCGTGATGCGCTGCGCCGCCGTCACCTGTCGGAGACGTTCGAGGTCGGACGCTTGGTTAATCAGCCCGCGCTCGGTCAGGGTGTCAATGATGCCCGTCGCCACTGCTGTCATTCTGTCGCTCCTTGTCAGTTCCACAACAAAAACGCCGCCGTTCTCCCATCGGAGAAGGGCGACGTACGTCGCGGTACCACCTTCGTTTGCCCGCGCATCGCTGCACGCGCCTCAGCGTCTGCCATCACAGACTTGCCCGGTATCGGGGGCTGCCGGAGCGGTGCATCATCGAGAGGGGGGAGGGTACTTCGTCTCGCGTGGTGACAGGCTTACACCGACCGCCTGTTCGCTGATGCACCGTGCCGCGCCGACTACTTTCATCTCCCCGCGCCGTCCGCAGAGAAGTATGCCTGCACTCGCCGTTGGCGTCAATCATGCGATACACGATAGGACACATCTCCCTGTGCAATATATGGACAATGTATTGACAGAGTGTGTGTAATAATGCACAATGTCGGTGTGGTCTTTGTCGAAAGGAGTGCGTCGTGCGTAACTCACCCGGTCTTCCCGTCATTGCACTCATCGCTTCATTTGTCCTCGGCGCAATTGCAATTGCGTCGTATGCGAGTGGCGGTGCGCTTGCGCCGAACGAGTGGCAGATCGGGCTTGTCGCCGTCGCCCTCGCGTTCCTCATCTTTGCGGTCGAGGGGTTGCTCTCTGTCGCTCTCGAAGGGCAGGAGTTGCATCTCGGTCGGATCGCTCCACGTCTGACGACGCCCCTGAGCATCGGCATCGTCGTGCTGA
>JBBRMX010000088.1:0-12042 GCA_038230615.1 Thermomicrobiales bacterium
ACGGCCCCTGAGCCGCAGGGTGCCTACCACCTCACGTCCTTTGCAAAAGGACCCGCCTGAGAAGGCACCAGGCGGGGTGCGACTACCCGATGCGGAGCAGGAGGGTCATGTCGTCAGCGCGGATCTCCAGCGTCGTTGCGCCCGCCTCAATCGCCGCGCCCGCTTCCGCATACGTTACGTCCTCGCAACGGCACACAAATATCGCGCCGTCTCGCAACTCAATTGAGATTGGCGGCGTGCGCCCTGCCTCACTCCCCGGTTTCGATAGCGCGTGCGGCATCGGCTTACCGAGTGCGTCCGCAACTGCATCGCCCGCGATGGTTCCGTGGCGCATGGCTGCATTTACCGACGACACCCGCGCCGCGTCGCCCGCGATGTATACCGTGGACACATTCGTCCGCCCTGTCACATCCACAATTGCACAGCCGCGCATCCGTGCCAGTTCCGCTGCGGGATCGCCGCCGAGCGACAGCACGAGTGTATCCGCCGCAATCACTGTGCCGTTCGCCCGTGTCACCGACGCCAATGCACCGTCCGCGCCCGCGTTCGCCCGCAATCCCACATCGCTTGGCGTCATTTCGACCCGCATTCCCGCATCGTGGAGCATCTGTATGACATGCGAGGTGTACGGGTCTGCCCCGACAATCAGCGCGGCGTCGCCGGGACGCACGCGCCACCGATGCAGCATCGTTAATACCGCCGTCGTCGTGTAGACACCGGGGAGTGTCGCGCCGGGAAAGGTCGCCGTGCGGTCGGTCGCGCCCGTCGCAATGATGACATATTCGGCGTGGAGCATCTCGGCGCGGGCGTCCGGCGTATCGTGACCGCGCACGATGCCGATACTGCCGTCCTCGAAGAAGCCCCACGCGACTGTACGCGGGAGCAGCATCGCGCCCGCACTCACTGCCAGATCACGGAGGAACTGTCCATAGTCGTATCCCCGCTGACGAAAATCGGCATACTCGTGCGCCTGAAGCGCGAGCGCACCGCCCGCCGCATCGCCCGCGTCTACGAGCACGACTGCAACACCGCGCCGTGCCGCCGCCCGTGCCGCCGACAACCCCGCTGGCCCGCCGCCGATCACCGCCAATTCCGCGTGCATGGTCACGGCGTATTGTCCGCAGCATCGGAGCGGGCATTCCACTCGCCAAGCCCGCGCTGTGTCTCGACTATCATCCCGTCACGCACGGGGGTGATGCAGGTTCGCACACCGGGGATGCCGTCTACGTGCATCGCACAGTCGCCGCACAGCCCGACCGCGCAGAAAACGCCGCGTGGTTCGCCCGCCCGCGCCGTCGTGCGGCAGATACGCCACCCGTATGCGAGCAGTACCGCCGCGACTGGCTCACCCGCCCGTGCCGCGAACAGCACGCCGTCCACAGTAAGCGAGACGGTCTCCGCGTGCGGCATCGTACCGAGTACGGGGTGATTGGTGATGCGGAACCGCGCGTCTGCCATAGTGCCGCGAGTGTCGCACCGCCCGAAACCGCGTGTCAAGCGCATCACGCATAACCCGCCCTGTACGTTCGGTTGCGGCTATTGATGAGAGCGGCTAGAATACTATGTGTGGAGAAATGCGAGGTTTAGTCTGTCCACATCCCGCAATCAATCGCGGGTGTCGTTTCAACCTTTGCCGGGTTACACGCTCTCCGCCGAGTGGCACATGGTTTTTGTTCTCTGTGGGCGATGGTCGCGGGGCGATCATCAAGGAGGTTCCCGGTGAGT
This sequence comes from Thermomicrobiales bacterium, assembly GCA_038230615.1. Classification (GTDB taxonomy): domain Bacteria; phylum Chloroflexota; class Chloroflexia; order Thermomicrobiales; family JALYUS01; genus JBBRMX01. The sequence continues at coordinate 1,726 of JBBRMX010000088.1, forward strand.
ATTGCGTTCTCGGACAAAGTCTTGACCTGCCGCGATTGCGGCGAACAATTCACATGGACGGCAGGTGAGCAGGAATTTTATCAGACCAAAGGGCTGACAAATCCGCCCGCCCGCTGCCCCTCGTGCCGTGCCGCTCGCAAAGCATCACAAGGCGGCGCGAACACTGGCACTGCCTACAGCCTCGTAGAGGCGACGGACAGCCCGCGCCCGTATCGCAGCAACGGCGGCGGCGGTCGCCCCCCCTTCGGCGGTGGCGGCAACAGTGCGGGCGGCTTCGCGAACCGCGCCCCCCGCCAGTTGTTCGATGCAGTGTGCGCTGAGTGCGGGCAACCGACACAGATACCATTTCAGCCGCGTGGCGACCGCCCTGTATACTGCCGCGACTGCTTCGAGCGACGTAAAGCAGCCGGAATGTAATCGGTTTATATCGCAAAGAAATCCCTCCCCAAACGAATGGGAGGGTTTTTTTTATCCCCTTACCGCCTCCCTTGCACATAGGGGCAGTTTTCGCGTTACGATGGGGAAATTTGGTGTGGCACCATTCATGCTCTACGTCTATCAACGGGAGATGACGGATCGGGGGCAGAAATGAAACGAGAACCTATCGAATACGATCAGATCACCGACATGAGGACACATCTCACGGTCGCATTGCTTGCTGCATCACAATTGAGGCGTCGGTATAAGGGGCTAGAAGCGGAGCAACGTCTGCACGGCTACCTTGAAGATGCACTCACAAACCTTTCACAAGATATCGCAAATGTCGAAGCCCTCGTCACCGCATTTGCAGAGGAATCTGCCCCAGTGCCTCCCTCTCCGCAGCATATATTGAGGACGGTTTCTACAGTCGGGTTGCTAGTGATGGCGGAAATTCGCCAGCATATGCGGCATCGGCGGGCGGCGCGGGCAGTGTTACATACCGCCGGTACGCCCCTCCGGTAGTCTAGTCGTCGCGTCGGAGCCGCACATGCTCAATGGCAATACGGCAGACGATTTCCTCGCGGATGTATGGTCGCTCCGCAAACCGCGCTCCCGCCTCCGCGCCGAGATAGCGCATTGCCACTTCCCGCGCTTTCGCGCCGTCTTCGCCATCTTCCAGCCGTGCAACACCCCGCACCGTGACATACGTATATCCGCTCTCATCGAGGATGACGAGCGAGACACGCGGATCGCGCCGGATATTCTGCGCCTTCGGGCTGTTCGGTCCGATGACAAGCCACAACTCGTCGCCGTCCCGCATGAACCAGAGCGGGGTGAGTAATGGCGTTCCGTCTGCGTTGACCGTGGCGAGCGTCGCCACGCGGGGAATGTCGACAAATGCTCGCACTTCGTCGGAAAATGTCGACATTCGTTCGCTTTGTGTCATGGCTCTTATCCCGCTTCCTGTTTGGCGGCGGGATTGAGCAGACGGATTGCCCCGACCGCATCGCCCTCCACACATTCTTTCGCCACGCGCAGCGCATTACGGATGGCGCGGGCATCGGAGCCGCCGTGCGCGATCACCGCCACGCCGTTGACGCCAAACAATAATGCGCCCCCCTCGCGGGCGGGATCGAGTGTGTCGCGCATCGAGCGGAATGCGGGTCGCAATACCGCCGCTGCCAATTTACGGGGCAACGATGCGGTCAGTTCTTTGCGGAGAATCGTTGTCATAAACCGGGCAGTACCTTCGGCGGTCTTCAGGGCGATATTGCCGGTGAAGCCATCGGTGACACAGACATCACACGCGCCCATCGGCAAGTCGCGCCCTTCCACATTGCCAATGAAGTTGATCCCCGGCGTCTGCTTGAGCAATTGGTGGACTTCCTGCACCGTCTGGGTGCCTTTCGTCTCTTCCTCGCCCGACGAGAGTAACCCGATACGCGGCTTTGCCACACCACGTACACGCTCCATGTAGATGCTGCCCATCTGCGCGAACTGCACGAGATACGATGGGCGCACCTCGGTGTTCGCCCCGGTATCAATGAGCAGCATATCTGCGCCGACGGTCGGCATCACCGCGCCAATGGCGGGGCGTTCGATCCCGGGGATGCGTCCGAGGTGAAAGAGCGCGGCAACCATCGTCGCGCCGCTGTTACCGGCGGACGCCATCGCCGCCGCCCGCCCCTCTTTTACTGCTTTCATGGAGACATTGACCGACGCCTGCGGTTTGCGTCGCACTGCCTGCGCGGGGTGTTCGTCCATCCCGACCTCGTCCGGGGCTTCCACGATGGGCAATGACAGCCCTTTGGTGTCGTGCGTTTTCAGTTCCGCCGCGATCTTGTCGGTGCGTCCAACGAGCAGCACCTCGACACCGAAATCTCGCGCCGCCTGCACCGCCCCCGCGACATTCGGCCCCTCGCCGTGATCCCCGCCCGTGCAATCCAGCGCGATAGTCAGTGCCATAGGTGCGTACTCCGTTCGCAATTAGGTCGGTGAAAAAGGCATCCCGTTACAATCGCACATAGTGTTTCGCCGCCGGTTGCTACCGACGACGACGACTGGCTACCGATTCAGGCTCTGCAACGCCATCGCCACCGCGCCGACAAGCGGGGCATCGGCTTTGAGTTCGGCGGGGACGACGCGCACCGCCCGCCCCGGCACATCCATTGCATATTGCCGGATCGTGGAACGCAGCGGTGCGAAGAGCAAACTTCCCGCCTCCGAGACCTGCCCGCCGACGATAATGACGCCGGGGTTGAGCGTCGTGACGAGATTGGCGAGCACGAGACCGAGCATCCGCACCGTCTCGTTCACGGTCTCCTCGGCTGCCGTGTCTCCCCCCGCTGCCGCCTCGAACACCGCCTTTGGCGTCGTCACTTCCACTGCGCCCGGTGCGCCCGTCGCCATCGCCCGTTCGCGGTAGCGCGAGACAATCGCCCGCGCCGAGGCATAGGATTCCAGCCGTCCCGGTCTGCCGCCGCCCGTCGCGGCATCGGGGTTGACGATCACATTGCCGATCTCGCCCGCAGTCGTCGTGACGCCCTGCTGGAGTTGCCCGTTCAGAATGATGCCGCCACCGACGCCCGTGCCGAGATGGACATACACGATATGCTGCTCGCCCCGCCCTGCCCCGAAGATCGCCTCGCCGAGGGCGGCGGCGCGGGCATCGTTATCGAGAAACGTCGGCACCCGGAGGTCATTCTCCAACACCGCCGCGATGGGCAAATTGTCGTACCCCGGTGTACGCGGCGAATAAAGAATGACGCCCCGTGCCGCATCTACCGGCCCCCCGAACGCAATTCCGATGCGAATCACGCGGTCCAGCGGGATATTTGCCCGCACGAGGGTGTCTGTGACGAGCGAACGCAGACGGGCGCGGAGATCGTCGGCAGACAACGACGCATCGCCACCGAGCGGCGTCCGCTCGACGATCTGCCCGCGTAAATCCGCTACCGCGACGCGCTGCCCGCGCCCGGAGACATCGATGCCTACGACGTACCCCTCAGCGGCAAGCACCGAGTCCCACGTCGCATCCAGATTGAACCCACCGAGGGTATCGCCCCCGTCCTCCGCCCACTCGCTCATGCATCCCCCGTCTACTCCGGTTGCTCCGCGACACACGGATTGGTGAGCGTACCGACACCCTCAAGGGTAATCGCGTAGGTATCACCGGGCTGCAATTTGCCGACACCGGCGGGCGTGCCAGTGATGACGACATCGCCCGGTTCCAGCGTCATGAAGCGCGAGAGGAACTCCATCAGAAACGGCACGCTGAAAATCAGGTCGTCGGTGCTGGCGTGCTGGCGTTCCTCGCCATTGACCGCCCCGGTCAGGCGCAAGCCCTCTGCCCGCAGCCCGACCGCCACACACGGACCGAGCGGCGTGAAGGTGTCGAACCCTTTCGCCCGCATCCACTGGTTGTCGGAAAACTGCACATCACGCGCCGACACATCGTTCGCACAGGTCAGACCGAGAATGTACTCGTAGGCGTTCGCTTCTTTGACATAGCGGGCGCGTTTGCCGACGACAAACCCGAACTCCGCCTCGTATTCGACATTCTGCATCTCCGGTGGCAAATGGATCGCGGCACCATTGCCGATGAGCGACGAGGGTGGCTTGAGGAATGTGATCGGTGATTTCGGGCGATCCGTGCCGGGGGCGTCGGCAGTGATGTGGCTCTGGTAATTCAGCCCGATCGCAACGATCTTTCCCGGTTGTACCGGCGGCAACAGGTGCATGTCCGCCATTTTGCCGACCGCTGCCCCTACCGTCAGCCCCCCCGCAAAGGGATCGCCCGTCGCCGCGTGGACGGTCTCGCCGTTCAGCACACCGTAGTGCGCGGCACCGTCGTGTTGATACCGCACGAACCGCATCGTCGCCTCGTTCGCCATCGTGCCACCCCTTTTTCTGTGTTGTGTTTGTACGCGCAGATGAAGCATTGCGTCCCGATTCGCGCATTCTACACGATTGCGGTGCCGTGAGTACGGGCAGATGCCCAAAGCACGACGTACAGTGCAACATCCCGGAACGCGCTGCGCTGCGCTAGAGACAATACAAACGGACAGTACTGCATCGGGGGAAGAAACGCGGGGCTATTGCACCCGCTTCGTCATATGGTAATATCGAGATACGACTACACACCGCACCGGCAAAGGAGTAGACGCAGATGGCTACCCTCCCCGCCACTGGCACGCTCACCGATCATCGCGCCGCCGGTCTTACTGATACCGATGCTCTCGGCATGTTCACGCTGATGCTTTGCGCCCGCACGATAGACGAACGAATGTGGCTGCTCAACCGGCAAGGAGCAGCACCATTTACGGTGCCGTGTCGGGGGCAGGAAGGGGCGCAGGCGGGCATCGCGCTGGCTCTTGATCCCACGACGGACTGGCTTTTTCCGCACTACCGTGACACCGCGCTTGTGCAGCGGTTCGGCTTCACCCCCGAAGAAATCTTCCTGATGTTCTTCGCCAAAGCAGGCGATGTCGTCAGCGGCGGGCGGCAACTGACGCATCATTGGGGATCGCAGGCGCGGCATATCGGGTCGCTCGGTTCTCCGCTGGCGTCGCAGGTGCCACACGCCGCCGGTGCAGCCTACGCGCTACGGCTGCAGGGCAACACCGCCGCAGTCGTCGCGACCACATTCGGTGAGGGCGGCGCGAGCAAGGGCGATTTCTACGAGGGTTGTTCGCTCGCCGCGATCCATCGTCTGCCCGTGGTGTTTATTTGCGAAAACAACGAATATGCGATCTCGACGCCGATGCACACACAAAGCCCGGTGCCGGATGTCGCGTCGCGGGCGGCGGCATTCGGCTTTCCCGGCGTAGTCGTAGACGGCACCGACCCCTTCGCAGTCTATGCGGCGGTGCGAGAGGCACATCATCGCGCCCGCACTGGCGGTGGCCCGACATTGATCGAGGCAAAGATGTATCGCTTGCTTCCCCATACCAGCGACGACAACGACCGCCTGTATCGTAGCCGCGAAGAAGTGGCGGACGCCGAGACCCGCGACCCACTCCGGCGCATCACGGCATACATGCAAGAGCACGCCTTACTGGACGGGCAAGAGATTGACGACCGCACTGCGGCGATGCAGGCAGAGGTATCGGCGGCGGCGGCGGCGGCGATGGCTGCCCCCGACCCCAACCCCACCACGCTGCTCGACCATGTCTATGCGGAGGATGCGCGATGACCGCGACTGAGCCACACACCCACGGGCTCTTTTCGCCGCCCGCCGGGAACGACGATACCGCACGGGGCGCGACGATGATCGAGGCGATCAATGCCGCGCTCACGGAGGAGATGGCGCGGGACCGTCGCGTGCTGCTGTTGGGGGAGGATGTCGGCAAGCGCGGCGGCGTGTTCGGCGCGACGAAGGGGTTGTACGCGCAGTTTGGGGCGGCGCGGGTGCTCGATACGCCAATCGCGGAAAGCGGGTTCACGGGGTTCGGTATCGGGGCGGCGATGCTCGGCGCGGTCGTCGTGATCGAAATCCAGTTCGTAGACTTCATTATGTCCGCACTCGATCAGATTTTCAGCGAGATGGCGAAGATGCATTACCGCTCTAACGGCGATGTGCGCCTACCCATCGTCGTGCGTGCACCGATAGGCGGCGGTGTGCATGGGGGACTGTATCACTCGCAATCGCCGGAAAACCTGTTCATCATGCCGGGGTTGAAAGTTGTGATGCCCGCCACTCCTGCCGACGCGAAAGGGCTGCTCAAATCTGCGATCCGCGATCCGAACCCCGTGATTTTCCTCGAACACAAACGGCTGTACCGCTCGGTGCGCGAGGCGTTGCCGACGGGCGATAGCACGGTGCCGTTCGGGATAGCGCGGGTAGCGCGGGCAGGTACGACGCTCTCGGTCATCACCTACGGCGCGATGGTGCATGAGGCGACACGGGCGGCGGAGATCGTTGCGCCGGAGGGGATTGACGCCGAGATACTCGATCTCCGCACCCTGCAACCGTACGACCGCGCCGCCATCCTGCGGAGCGTCACGAAAACGCACCGCGCCCTCGTCCTCCATGAAGCGAGTAAAACAGGCGGGTTCGGCGGCGAACTCGCAGCATTGATCGCGGATGAGGCATTTATGGAACTCGATGCGCCCGTGCGCCGCCTCGCTGCCCCCGATGCCCCTGCCATGCCGTTCAATTCTCGGTTAGAATCAGCGTATATGATAGATGCGGCGACAATCGCCGCCGCGCTGCGCGATCTCGCGGCATTTTAAGGAGCAAACTACGATGGCAGACACACACGGCACCGCGACGGCTGCCCGTCCCGGTCTTTCACCCATCACCTTCCCGCAACTCGGCGAGTCTGTCGTGGAGGGAACGGTGTTGCAGTTCATGGTCAAACCGGGCGACAGCATCGAGGAAGACACGCTGCTGGCGGAGATCGAGACCGAGAAAGTGACCGCCGAAATCCCGTCGCCCTTCAAGGGGACTGTGGCGGAATACGCGGTAGCGGTCGGTGATACGGTCCCTGTCGGCACAGTGCTGCTCTGGATTCAGACCGGAAGTGCTGCGGAAGTGGCGGCGATTGTCGCCGCTGCGCCGCCTGCCGTGGCAGAACCAGAAACCGATACGCTTACCACTGCGATGACCGATGCCGCGCCCGACGCCGCACCCACACCCGCGCCCACGCCGCAGAACGGCGCGACAGCCAGCGCGACGAACAGCACAGCATACCGCGAAGCCCCCGATGCGGCGGTTCGCTACTCCCCCGCCGTGCGGAAACTGGCGAAGGAGTTCAACCTCGATCCCGCAACCGTCACTGGCACCGGTGCAGGCGGGCGCGTCACCCGCGACGACATGACAAAGGCATACGAAGCGAAAACGCAGGCGACCCCGACCGCACCTGCTGCCATCGCCCCGCCTGCTGCGGCGGTTTCGGTTACTCCCGCACCTGCTCCCGCAACTCCTCGCCCGCAGTCCGTCGCCCCAAGCACTCCTGCCGAAGGTGATCTTATTCCGATGACAACGCTGCGGCGACGCACCGCCGAGGCGCTCGTCAAGGCAACGCAGACGATCCCGCAAGCATCTACGTGGGTAGAGGCGGATGTGACGGATCTCGTCCGGCGACGCGACCGCGAGAAGGAAGCCTTCCGGCAGCGGGAGGGCGTGCCGCTCACATTTCTGCCGTTCTTTGTTGCGGCAGCGTTGGCGGGAGTGCGGGAATATCCCGTCATCTCGTCGCAGTGGACAGACGAGGGTATCCGGCTAAAGCGGCGGGTCGGCATGGGTATCGCCGTCAGCACCGACGCGGGTTTGCAGGTGCCGGTCATTCATAATGCGGGCGATTACTCGATCACCGGACTTGCCCGCGCAATGAACGACCTTATTACCCGCGCCCGCACCGGCAAACTCAAGTTGCCAGACATCGAGGGCTGCACATTCACGCTCTCCAACCCCGGCAGTTTCGGCTCCACACGCACGCTTTCGCTCGTGCGCCCCGGCGAGGCGGCAATCTACTCGGTGGACGCAATCGTCGAGCGTCCCGTCGTGCGGGACGGCGGTATTGCGATTCGCTCGATTGTCAATCTTGGTCTCTCGTTCGACCACCGCATTTTCGACGGACGAGAGGCTGTGCTGTTCCTCGTCGCCGTCAAAAACTGGCTGGAGAACGACGCCGCAACGATCTCGCTCTAACCTGAGGGCCACGGCTCGTAGATTCTCGCCGCCCCCGCGCATCCGATGCGGGGGTTCTTTGTGCCGAAACTTTCTGTTGTGCGAGTACGTGAGAAACGGGGCGACGCACTTCCGGGGAATACTGTCCTTGGGATGCAACGTTGCAAAGATTGTTGGACAAAACCTGTGCGCCACGTGGCACGGTTCTTGCCCCCTCCGATGTGGGACACATCCCCGCATCGTTTCACCACCGGGACAAGGGAGATTCGCACAATGGCTACGCAATTCCGCAACCCTATCCCCACATCTGCCGCCATTGCTCCGCCGTCTTCCTGTGTTCCCGCGCTGCAATCACGCATGGTCGCCGCTCGCACCGCAGTGAGCGGGTGGCGGTACGAAAGCGGCAAGCGCGATTTGCGCCTCGATTTTTTGCGCGGCTTCGCGGTGTTGGCGATGGTTGCGGATCACCTCGGCGGCGAACCCTCGTGGCTCTACAATATCACTGGCGGTAACCACTTCCTGTTTTCGGCAGCGGAGGGGTTTGTTTTCATCTCCGGGTTGGTAATGGGGATTGTCTACGGCAAGATCATCGCAAAAGAAGGCGTCGGTCCCGCCGCGCTGAAAGCATTGCGGCGGGCGGGAATGCTGTATCTCCTCACGGTGACACTCAGTTTTTCGTTTATCGCGCTTTCGTATGCGGCGCAGATGCCGTGGGTCGAGGGAGTGGTGGTTGCTGACCCGGTTACACGCATCATCGAGCGGTTGACGCTGCACCGGGCGTTTTATCTTACGGATGTATTGCTGATGTACACCCTGCTCGTCGGGCTTGCGCCGCTGGCGTTCGTGCTGCTCCGCAACCGACGCACACCGCTCCTGTTGGGTGGGTCATGGCTAATGTGGGCGATGTTCCAGCGGTGGCCTGACCAAGTGGCGATGCCGTGGCGCATCGAGGACAACTCCGTATTTCATTTGGCGGCATGGCAGGTGCTCTTTTTCACCGCGCTAGCAATCGGTTATCACCGCGAACGCATTGCGGCGTGGGCGAAGCGCATCCCGATGCTTCCCGCATTCGGCGTGCTGACCGTACTCTGTGGCGGCTTGATCACCTTCCAACGTGAACACGAAACGCTGCTTGCGCCCTTTGCGCCGGACGGTGACACCGCCGCGCTGATGGAGCAATTTTTCGGCAAGGCTGATGTACGAATCGGGCGGATCGTCGCATTTGCGGTCTTCTTCCAGTGGCTTCTCCTGTTCGTGACACTGGCATGGAAGCCGCTTGTGCGCGGACTTGGCTGGTTCCTCATGCCCCTCGGACAGAGTGCATTGCTCGCATACAGCGCACATCTTGGCGTGATTGTCCTCTGGACGAAGTACGCGCATAGCGTTCCCGGCTTCCAGAACACTACTGCATGGACGAACACTGCCGTGCAACTCTCCGGCGTGCTGCTCGTGTGGTGTGTCGTCAAACTCGCGCCGCTGGCACACCAGGCAGTTGCGGCGGTTCGCGCTCCTCACGCCGCGCCCGCGTTGTCCGGCACGCGAGTAGTCGCGGGGCGTATGGAGCGTCAGGGAAACTAACGATGACTGATGCATTCTCGCGGCGGCGCATCCTGCGCCTGCTGGCGGCTCTCCCCGTTGTAGCGGCGACCGCCTGCGGGGTAAGCGATGCATTACGGATATCGCCTACTCCCCTCCCGCCATCATCCGTGCCGTCGCCTGTCTCCCCGACCGATGCACCGCTGACCGAGACGCCCTCTCCCTTTTGGCTGACGGCGACTGCTCGCGTGCGTGCGATTGCCGCAACACCGGTTGCGCCCGCGCCCCCTACACCGTTCGTTACGAAAGCAGAGACGGGAGCAGATGCAGCGCATATTCGTGTCGCCATTGCGGGCGTGCCGAACGTAGTGCCGCCATCCACGCCCGCGCCCATCTCCGGAAGCCAGTTGCTCGACCTCCGCTTCCGTAGCACGATTCTCAAGCGGGATATGCCTTATTTCCTGTATCTGCCTGCAGGATATGGAGAATCGCAGGCGCGGTATCCGGTGCTGTACATGCTGCACGGGTTCGGCGGCTCCAACACGGAATGGCTCGGTTACGGCTTCCCCGAAACCGCTGACACGATGATGGTAGCGGGAGAGATGCCGCCCGCGATTATCGTGCTGCCGCAGGGCGATCAGGCATATTGGGTCAATCACGCGGACACTGGCGAGCGTTGGGGCGATTACACCGCACGGGAAGTGGTGGCGCATATTGACGCGACGTAT
>JBBRMX010000089.1:0-11844 GCA_038230615.1 Thermomicrobiales bacterium
AATTTCATTACATCGGCGGGGGCAATGACGGGGTCCATCGCGCCGAAGTTGCCCATCACGGGGCACGTGACATTCTTTGCTTCGTCCAGCACATTGACCGTCATCGTCGCATTCACCGGTTGCACGATGGGGCCGTAATACATTACAGCGGCACTCAGCCCGGTCGCTTTCTCGGCGGAGAGCAGCACGCGCCGCCCGCCCCAGCAGAAACCAACCATGCCGATCTTGGTCGCGCCCGCTGCCTTGAGATACTGCACGGCGGCATTCACATCGCTGACGATTTGGTCATCGGTCAGTTTGTTGATACCGGCAGTGGCATCCTGCACGCTGTTGTACGACATCGTGCCGCCGTCGCGGGAGAGGAAATCCACACCCAGACCGATGTAGCCTTCTTTGGCGAGACGCCGCGTCACATCCTTGATGTGATCGGTCAGCCCCATATTCTCGTGAATGACGATGACGGCAGCGGTGGCGGTGCCGGTCTTCGGGCGTGCGTCGTAGGCGATAATGTCCGCCGTGCCGTTCTTGAACTGCACCATTTTTGCATTCACGGCGTCGGCGGGAACACCCGTCGCGCTCGCCGTCCCCATCGGGGCGGCAGCAACCGCAGAGCCGCTCGTCGTCGTGCCAACTGCGGCGGAACCAGCAGGGCGCGTGGCGGCTGTCGCGCTCCCCGCTGCGGTCGTCGTTCCCGCAGGGGCTGCGGTGGCAGCAGCAGTCGGGGCGGTTGTGGCGGCAGCGGCGGGTGCGCTGGCGGCAGTCGTCGTCGTCCCAGCGGGAGCACTCGCGGCGGTCGTCGTCGCGGGGCGGGTCGCGGCAGCGGCAGAAGCAGCGGCGGTCGTCGGGACAGCTGCAGCGGTCGTCGGCGCAGTTGTCGGCGCAGTTGTTGCGCTCGTGGTGGTGCTTCCACCGCACGCGGCAAGTAGCGTCGTCGCGGCGGCGAGTGAGCCGAGCACCGCCGTTGCCCGCACAAGGAAGTCACGCCGCCCGATGTTGCCCGCATACCACTGCGACACAAGATCGCGCACCTGCGGGTCGTCGGTATTGATATCGTCGGTCATCGGCGGATCAGAGAGCATCGTCAAGGGGTCGCCTCCTGCAAAATGTTTACGTGCCGCATCCCGACGGTAGTGTACCAGTATGGGGCATGATGTGTGCGGGAAATGCGCCTGCGACAAACCCCGCCCCTTTCCCCGCGCTTTCTGCGATAATCGCACCACGCGATAGACACGAACCAACCGAAGGGAGCAGAGCGATGGCGTGGGATTGGGAATTGCTGGCGGGGCCGGACACGATCACCGAGGGTCCGGCATGGGACGGAAGCGGGCTGTTTTATACCGCAATCGAGGCGAACGAAATCCGGCGGTACGACCCTGCCGCGGGTACTATCACGACGGTGTATACCGATACCCAACGCACGAACGGTCTCGTGTTCGGCGACGACGGCAGCCTCTATGCCTGCGCTCAGAGCGGCTACGGCATTATGCGCTACGACACCGACGGCAACCGCACGATGCTCATTGACCGCTTCGAGGGCAAACGGTTCAACAACCCGAACGATCTGGCACTCGATGCCGGCGGCGGCATCTACTTTACTGACCCGCGCTATGGCGACCAGTCCGGGCGGGAACTCGACCACGACAGTGTCTATCACATCGCCCCGCCCGCCGGTGGTGCGGGAGCGTGGACGCTGCGCCGCATCACCACCGATACGACGCGCCCGAACGGTATCCTGCTCTCGCCGGACGGCACGATGCTGCTCGTCGCGCAGAGCGATTACGAACCGACCGCCCCGCGGCAATTGCGGGCGTACCCCGTTCGTGCGGACGGCACCGTTGGCGCGTATACCGTGCTGCACGATTTCGGCGCGAACCGGGGCATTGACGGCATGTGCTGGGATACCGAGGGCAACATCGTCGCCACCTGCGGGTGGGAACTCGGCGGGCCGGGGGCGCGTATCGCCGTCTTCGCGCCGGACGGCACGGTACGTGAGGAACACCCCGTCCCCGCAGGCCGCCCGACGAACTGCACCTACGGCGGCGCAGACCTCACCGACCTCTACGTGACGACGATAGACGGGCATCTCTACCGCGTGACGAACACCGGGCGGCGCGGCTATCTCCAGCCCCCAACCACGAAACCCTACGGCGCGACCTGAAATAACCAGAGAAGGAAGCCCACAATGGGCCTCCTTCTCAAATCACGCAATCCCAAAACTCACTCGGCGTCCGCATCTTTTTGCCTAGGGACGCGAGGTTTTCGCCGCAACCCTACCTTATGTATCGGCAAGGTGAAAGAGACCCAATTTGCTCTACCCATTGTCGCGGACACATATTCGCGTAAATACGGCCACATCATCAGAGGCAAATTTACTTCCTCGAAAATCGAGAAAATGTCATCAGTTATTTGACTTTGAGATCGGTAATCTGCCCCGAATGTGACATCTACATCCAGCGATGGTGCATTTGCAGATTTCATGCGTACTCGATATTTCATCAAGATACGGAAGCCCTCTGGCAGCGGCCCCCACGTCGCATTGCTCGTGATATTAATAGCGGTACTGTTTGGCGTTTCTGGACCGAAGTGGTTCTTCACCATCGTGTCTTTCAGCCATATAGCAGCGAGTTCTATCTGCCCAACGAATACACGAAATTCATCAGGAGATACTCTCTTTTTCGCTTCCTCCACTGTTGCTGCTGGCATCAACTCGCCTGTTCGTATTCGTCATCTACAAGGCGGAAATCGTTACGACGCGGTACGCGGGTCGGTTTACCACTCTCGACGCTGAAACGGAGTCTACCGGCAATTGATGCTAAATGCGCCTCGATACTTGCGAAACGTTGCTCTATCGCCCGCTGTGTATCTCCGTTTGCGAGAACCGTGTTGACATACTGGTTGAGGCTTATATTCTCGCGCTCTGCCGATTCCGCCAGTTTTCTATGAACCGAGCGAGGAAGGCGCACATTGAACTTGCCACTGTAATCTTCAGGATACGACGGCATGGGAATATCTATCCCCTCGTCATATGCCGTTTCGATCCAAAGAGTGCGTGCATCTTGCGCCATTATCACAATCTCTTCGTAGCTATCTGCTTGCGTCATGCAACCCGGCAGATCGGGAAACACGACTACATACCCGCCGTCGGGATCAACAAGTACGTTGAAGGGATACTCCAATGCCAAATACTCTTCGAGAGACTTTTCCACGATGGTATTCACGTCAATCATCCAATCCTAAGACTTCGATAATCCTCACAAGATATGTGCGCTTCACCATTCTCCCGTGGACTTTCGGGATGACCAGCAACGTTGAAGTACCCGGTTTCACGAACGTAACATGTTTGTTCTCACGCACCTTCTCGTAACCGAACGCTTCCAATACCTTCGCCACATCATCGAATGTCATCTCCGTCGGACGCCTGAGCATCCGCTCAACCAGTTTCTGGTGCGTACTCACACGATACTCCCTAGTACTCTTCCACAATGGGGAGCGCGTGCACGCTGCAAGTCACACACTGATGATACCACCCGTAGTACCATTTTGCAATTCCTCCCGCTCAGAACCATCGCAACGGTCCCTGATGCATCCAGTCGCGGCGAACGCCGGGGGCGCGGAAACGGCGACTTGCCCGCCACACGAGCGACACTTTCACCCAGTTGCGTTCGTTCGCATAATCGAGGGCGTGATGCACCGCCGCACCGAGCAACACCGCGCCGAGGCGTTCGCTTCTGCGCCACCACGCAACGGCTGCCAGCACCGCCAGCACATCCAACCCGTGCAGCACGACAAACGACCGCCCCCGCGCCCACGCATACCGACGGGCGAACACAAGATCAACGAAATGATCCGTATCAATTAGTACCCCGCCCGCGAATACCGCCGCACGCAACCGGCGCGGCAATGCGGCAGCGAGTGGCAATGTGTACGCAATATGGACAGACGGCTGCGGCATGAATCCCCTTTCAGCAATGCATGTGTCAGGCGGGATCGAGTACCCCTTCTTCGTAGATGCGGCGCACGATGTCTTCGATCTCCGGCTCTTCAATAGAAAGGTCGCGGATGCGGTAGCGGGCGGTGACGGCGGCGATCAGTTCGGCGGCGGAGACCTCAGCACGCCGGAAGCGCAGCCATCGCCGCAACCCGTCTGCCCGGATTTCGTCGGCAGGCAACCCCGCGAGTGCACCCGGTTCGTCGGTTTCGAGATCCACCACCAGCGTACGCTCGGTGCCGAAGCGGTCGCGGATCGCCTCTACCCCGCCATCGTAGAGCAAGGCACCGTGGTCAATAATCATCATGCGCGAACAGAGATGCGCGATGTCCTCCATATCGTGCGTTGTGAGCAGCACCGTCACATTCCGTTCACGGTTGATGCGGAGCAAAAAATCGCGGATGCGCCCCTTCGCCACTACATCCAGCCCAATCGTCGGCTCATCAAGGTAGAGAATATCGGGGTCGTGCAGCAGCGCGGCGGCGAGATCGCCCCGCATCCGCTGCCCGAGCGAGAGCGAACGTACCGGCGTATCGAGGAATGGATCGAGATCGAGCAGGGTGCGGAACTGCGCGAGATTGGCGGCAAACTGCGCCTGCGGCACGCGGTAGACATGGCGCAGCAGATCGAGCGAATCCCGCAGCGGCAAATCCCACCACAACTGCGTGCGCTGCCCGAAGACCACCCCGATGCGCGACGCCAGCGCACGCCGTTGGCGGGTCGGGTCCAGCCCCGCGATACGGACGGTGCCGCCCGTTGGCACGAGAATCCCCGTGAGCATCTTGATCGTCGTGCTTTTGCCCGCGCCGTTCGGCCCGACGTACCCGACCATCTCCCCCGGCGCAATCGCAAACGAAATCCCGCCCACCGCCCGCACCTCGCGTGTCTCCCGCGAGAGGAGGGTTTGGAGGGCGTTCCCCTTCCGCACCGCCACCCGAAATGTCTTCTCTAACTGCTCGGCAGCAATAATCGGCGGCATGAATCACTCCCTTCGGTCGTGGTGAGTAACAAGGAACAAGATACAAGTAACAAGAGAGAAACATGCATTTTCTTGTTACTTGTACCTTGTTCCTTGTTACTTTCCCTCAGCTTCCCGCGCTCTGATAGTGCCGCACCCCCCATTCCCAGACACGCCACGCGAGCGCGAAGAAGGCGACGGCGACGAACGGGGTGAGAAATGGCACAAATGGCGGTACACCGCTTGCCGCAGTGCGGTCGAGGAAATACAACGCGGGGAAATACGCCACGAACGCCAGCGGCACGACGAAAATCATCAGCCCCCGCAGCCACCCCGCGTAGATCGAAATCGGGTAATCAGACATGAACGCCCCGCCGTACGTGAAAATATTGATCGCCTCCGACCGCTCCACCGTCCAGAAGCAGAGTGTCGCGCCGAGCAATGTCAGGGCAGAAAAAAGCAGCACACCGCTGAGAATCACCACCGGAAAATAGACGATTTTGCCCGCGTCCCAGTGGATATGCCCCCGCGACACCGCGATGCCGAGCGCAACGACACCTTGCAAGACCCGCCCAATGCGCCGCATCTGGAAATCTGCCGCCAGCGTCTGCACGAACGGCGTTACGGGGCGCACAAGCACGCGGTCGAACTCCCCCTGCTGGATCGCGTACGAGACCTCGTCGAACCCCGCCATGATCATTTCGTGCAGCGCAAATGAGATCGCGGAGAGCGCGTACAGCAATGTCACCTCGCCCACACTCCAGCCCGCGATGTCGTGGAAGCGCGAGAAGACAATCAGCAGCGCGACCAGTTCAAGCGCATTCCCCAAAAAACTGCCTGCCACCTGCAACGCGAACGAGGCGCGGTACTGCATCTGCCCGCGCACCCGCGCACCCACCAGCAGCCGGTACAGCGCAACCTCATCGCGGGCGATTACATACGGCGTCCGATCCTCCCGGAACACCTTCCCTTCGTCCATCTATCGCCCCCTTCTTCGTTCCCCGCACGCACTGTTTCCCCGCTAGCCGCCCTGCACGACGACTTTGCGCGTCGCGGCACGGGTGAGCATCTGCGCGGCGGCAACAAGACCGACAACCCACAGGGCTTGCTGCCCCACGACACCCCACAGTGCCGCGCCGGAGTATTTGCCCAAAAACAGATCGGCGGGCGTCTGAATCATGGCGTGAAACGGCAGCGCATCCGCGATGGCGCGGAGCCACGGCGGAAAGTAAACCAGCGGCAATTCGAACCCGCTCATAAGTGTCACGAGCAGGTTCCAGATACCGCCCACGCCGCGAATATCGAGCAGCCAGAACGCACCGAGATTGACTATGAACCGCAGTGCGAAGGAGATCGCGATACCGAGCGCGAGGCTGACCGCAAACATCGCCCACTGCCCCGCACTGTCCGGCAACCGCGCCCCGAACAGCACTGCCCCAAAGACGATCATCGGTACGCCGCGCAGCAGCATCTGGCACGACGCCCGCCCCAGATCGCGGGCGAACCAGAAGGTAAAGTAATCGTACGGGCGAGAAAGGTCGGTCAGTACCGCGCCGCTACGGATCGTATCTGCGATCTCCCACCAGCCCCAGATCGCCATGACGCTAATCAGTCCCTGCGTCAGCCATGTAAAGGTGAGGGCATCGCGCAGGTCGTACCCACCCACCTGCGCCGCCGCCCCACTGCGGTACAGCGCGACGAAAACATATGCCCGGATGCAGCCGAACACGATATTCGTGAGCGTGCCAGAGACTGCAGCGGCGCGATAGGTAAGGATGCGCTGGAACGAGCGGGCGGCGACGGCGATGTACAAACGCACCGGATGCCTCGTTTCTGCTCGTGCGGACATGCCAAACGCCGCGCCATGCGGCACGCCGGACGTATGAGTATAGCAGCACCATCAAGCGCGGCGTGTGATGGCGTGTGATCGGCAAAGGGGGAAATGGGGGAAATGTCGCCGTCTGTCGCGGCGCGGGGTTGGGGGCAGTCGGTATTCACCGCTGCAGCATTCTGATAGCATACCGTACAGGCACATGCCCCGAAATGGAAATCCCGATACTGGGACCCGATAAAGGAGCCATCGGTGAACGAGTCGCCCGCCGCGCCGCCGCCAAAAGACCCCGACCACTCCCCCGATTCCACGCCGGATACGTCCGATATCACATCGCTTCCCCGCGCCGACGCTGCCTATGGAGCACCGTCCACGCCGCCGCCGTCCGGCACCGCCCCGCTACCGTATGCGGACGCGCCGCACGATGCACCGCCTGCGTCACCGCCGTCGCCCCATGCCCCGGAGACCGCCTCGACGGGCAGCGCAACGCCCAGCGCACCGCCGCCGATTCGGTCGGTCGCGCCGCCGCCGTTGCCGCCACTGCGGGTCGCCAATCCCCCCACCCCGCCCCGCCAGACGGAGGGGGAGGCATTCGTGATCGCGCCCCGCCCCACCATTGCACCCGCACCGCCGATGCAGGACACACCACAGGCAACGCCATCCGTACCGGCGCAACCGCAACCGCAGCCCCAACCGCCACAATCGCCGCAATCGCCGCAACCCCAACTGTCACAGTGGCAGCCGGAGCAGCCCCCCTACCCGCCGCGCCTGCCGGGGGCGCAGCAACCGCCCGCCGCCCCGCTTCCCGAACCGCCCCGCCCCTACACCGGGCAGGCGTACAATCCGTACCCGTCCCCTCCGCAATACGCCCCGCCGCAGCAAACCCCGCCGCCCGCGCCACCGCAAGGGCAACAGCCCCCACAGGCGGGATGGATTTCTGCCTCTACGCTCGCCCCGCCGCCGCAAGCCGCCGCCGTCGCGCCCGCATCCGGGCGTTCCTACACGCCGCTGCTCGCCCTGATTGCGTTGCTGCTTTTGGCAAATGCGCTGTTCGGTGCGATCAACGCCTTCCAACCGCGCCGCGCCGCCGGGGTGCAAGATGTGCGCGTGCAGCGGCAGATTCTCGTCAAAGCGACCGCCGACGAAGTGAAAGACACGATAGATCAAGGACAAGCCGCCCTCATCAGCGTGGACAAGCAACTCCCGATGGAATATAACGCCGCCACCACCGACGCACAGCGGCAGACGGTACTGCTGAAGTATTCATATATCCTGCAAAAAGTCACCGCGCAGGAAGAAAATGATCTCCTGCGTATCTTCTACGATCTCTACACCCAAGAGCCGTAAGCCGGCGCGGGCAGAGAGGAGACGCGGCACGATGGGCGCACCCGTACCGGCACCGCCACCATCACTGACACTGGCGGAAGAACTGCTGCTGCTCGCCCTCGATGACACACACGGCACGCTCGTGTCGCAGTCCGTCGGCAGGCTGCCGTATGCCCTCGCGGGGGCAATGCTAATGGATTTGGCACTCTGCGGCGCGGTCGGCATCATCGGTCAGGAGGCGACGGTTGTGCCGTATCCCGGCGTGCCGGTGCCGCATACCGTGCTGCGCGAAATGCATCTCGCCATTCTCACCGCGCCCGCGCCGCGCACCGTTCCACAGTGGGTGGAGGGCCGTGCCGCCTCCGCCCGCACCGATGCAACCCGCATCATCGCGGGAATGGTGCAGCAGGGCATTCTCACCGAAAAGACCGACGGCGCGACGCACCGCTACCCGCTCCGCGACCGCCGCACCGAGCAGCATATCCGCGAACGCATCCGCGCCATCGTCCACACACGGCAGCAACCGGATTGGCGGTGCGCGATTCTCATCGGTCTCGTCGTCAACTGCGAACTGCTCGATACCGTTTTCGCGGCGCACGCACAGACCGAGCGGGCGCATATGCAGATGCTGGCGCGGCAAACCGCCCTCACGCAGGTCATCGAGGCAATGGATGCCCCGCCCCCGCCGCCTGCCCGCCACAACCGCAGGAACGCGCAGAACATCGCCGCGATTTCCGCCGTATCCGCCGCATCCGCTGCCTTTGTCGCCAGCAACCCCGACCACACGAAATACATCGCGGGGAACGCCGTCGGAAATGTCGTGCATTTCGTTGCGGATGTCGCCACCGACACCGCTGCGGAAGCCGTTGTAGAAGTCGTCGTAGACGCGGGCGCGAATGTCGCCGGTGCCATCATCGGCGGCATCTTCTCCGCGCTGTTCGATCACTGAATTATCGCACGACGATCTTGTACACCACCCCGCGCCCCCGCGATGCGATGCTGACATAGCGATAATTGCCTACGACGGGGAAGATGCGCCGGAAGGTGTCGCCGCCGTTGAGCGTCCCGCTGTCGAACGGCGTATCACCGGGCGGCACGGGCGAATCGTCCATGCGCGTGGCGTTGCGGGTCTCGGTGGTCACGGATTGCGGTATCGTGCCGGTGTTCGTCCACCGGATCGCCTGCCCCCGCACGATTTCTACGACTCCCGGCGCGAATTCGCCCTGTGCGTTCACTGTCACCGTCACCGTTTCAGTCGCCGCTATCGTCGCGGCGGGGTCGGACGAGGCAGGGTCACGCCGCACAGCGCCGCACGCCGCAAGCATCCCGCCCGCCAGCATTGCACCACATGCACATAGTGCCGCACGGCGGCGCATCACCAATGACTGCAATGGCTGCATCGTCGCCTCCTTTTCCGAAAACCGATACTGCATTATGGTTGCTGCTGAGTATTTCATACCACAATCGCGTGATCGGTGTGACGCTCGCTCCGGTGCGAGATGTAAGACAAATGACGTACCGCCACCGCCACCGCCCCCGATGCCGTGCTATCATCGCCGCATTCGTTTTCGTTGCGCCATCATGAAAGGGACACGATCCATGCGTATGCTTCCGTTTGAACGCGCCGTCTCCGCGACCACCGTTTCCGATGTGCAGATCGCGCCAGACGGCGGGCGCATCGTCTATGTTGCAGCAGAATCTTCCCATACCGCCGAACACCCCACGAGTGCTATCTGGATCGTGGACGCGGACGGCGACAATGCCGCGCCCCGCCCGCTCACCGCAGGCATCGCCGCCGACACATCGCCCCGCTTTTCGCCGGATGGCACGCGCATCGCCTTCCTCTCCACGCGGGGCGGCGAGAATGTGGCGCAACTCTACCTGCTCCCGCTCGATGGCGGCGAAGCGGTGTGCCTCACCGACCACAAAACAGGTGTCGCCGCCCCGCTCTGGTCGCCGGATGGCTCCACCATCGCCTATACCGCCCGCCCCGATGAGACTGACGACGCCCGCACCCGTCGCGAGACCCGCGACGATGCCCGCGTCCTCGACACTACTGAGGGCGGTTCCGCACTCTGGCTGCTCACCCCGACCGACGCGACCACCGGACATCTCCCCGCGCCGCGCCGCCTCTCGCCGGAAGGTCTCAACATCAGCAGTTATCTCGGCGCACCCTTCGCATGGTCGCCCGATGGCAGCACGATTGTCGCCCTCACCGCGGTAATCCCCGAAACGAATGCCTTCCTCACGCCCGATGTCGTGACCATTCGCGTTGCGGACGGCACCGTACAGACGATTGCCACGCTCGAAGGTCCCGCCGGTAGCCCGATCTACAGCCCGGACGGGACAACCCTCGCCGTCATCGCCGCTGCCAATCGCCTTCCCGGTCGTGCCGCGATTGTCCTGATGACTGCAACGGGCGGCGAACGGCGCGTCGTCGCCCCCGATTTCCCCGGCACCGTCAGCCACATCGCATGGTTGCCGGACGGCACCCTCGCCGCCCAGACCGAGGAGGGGCAGCACGGACGCCTGCGCGTCATCACCCCCGATACCGGCGCGGTCTCGCACTATTTCCCGCCCGTTCCCGGTGTCGTTGGCTACCGCACCGCCTTCAGCATCACCGCAGACGGCTCCCGCGCCGCCTTCGCGTTCGCGGACGCGCACACCGTGTGTGATGTCGTCGTTGCAGACCGCGACACTGCCCCGCGCCCCCGCACCCACCTCAACCCGTGGCTGGCAGAGTACGATCTCGGAGAGATGCGCGAAATCTCGTGGCAGTCGTCCGACGGCATGGAAATACACGGCATACTCATCCTTCCCGCCGGCTACGAGGAAGGCACCGCCTACCCGCTGCTCACCCACATCCACGGCGGTCCCGCCGCGATCTGGTCATGGCATGTCTACGCGGGCTGGCACGATTGGGGGCAGTTCATGGCGCAGCGCGGCTATGCGGTCTTCATGCCGAACCCGCGCGGCTCCACCGGGCGCGGCACCGCCTTCCTCACCTCGATCATCGCCTGTTACGGGGAACCGGACTGGCAAGACATCATCACCGGCGTAGATATGCTCGTCGCGCAGGGCATCGCCGACCCCGACAAACTCGTCGTCGGCGGGTGGAGCGGCGGCGGCTTCCTCACCAACACCACGATTACCCGCACCGACCGCTTCAAGGCGGCGATCAGTGGCGCGGGCATCGGCAGTTGGGTCAGTTTCCGTGCCACCACCGATGTGCGCGTCGTCTTCGACCGCTACATGGACGACGACACTGCGAACCTCTCCACCTTCACGCGCCTCTCACCGATCCAGTACGCAGGCAATGCCCACACCCCGACACTTTTCTTGCACGGTGAGCAGGATTTCCGCGTCCCCATCGCGCAGGGATACGAAATGTATCGCGCCCTCCAGCACAACGGCACCGAGGCGCAGATGGTCACCTACCCCCGCGAACCCCACGGCATCGGCGAACGCCTCCACCAACTCGATCTCCTGCGCCGCGTCACCGCGTGGTATGACACCCATCTCGGCAGAACATCCCCGGCAGACGCATAACACGAACAATGGAGTGGGGCGCGTCACGCATACGTGTACGCGCCCGTTTTCGTCACACTCTGCCCACCCACCGTCAGTATCACATCTACCGTTCCCGCTGCGTGTGCGGGCGTCGTCACCTCAATATCCGTCGGTGAGACAACGCGCACCTTGTTCGCGGGCATCCCTCCAACCGTCACCTGTGGCGCAGTC
>JBBRMX010000090.1:0-11794 GCA_038230615.1 Thermomicrobiales bacterium
CACGGCTGCGTCGTTCGTGCGGTACGACAGCCCGACGCAGAGTGTATCGTGATCGAGCCAGAGGGTGTCGCCGCCGTCCATCGTCGCCGCCCCGCCGATTCTGCCGAGGATCGGCACACCGACGGCGCGAAATGCTCGCTCCATTGCCGTCTCTTCGCCGCGCCGCAGGGCTTTTCCGGGTTGTGCGATGATCGCGCCCGCATCAGTGACAAGGGCGGGGTCATACACAAAGACGGCATCGAGCAGGTGCGTCGGTACATCTGCGTGGTCGTCTTCCATGATAACTTCCGCGCCGCTGCCGCGCAGGATGTCCGCGAATGCAGCGTGTTCGGCGCGAAGGCGGTCGGCATCCGGCGCATGCAGGTAGCCGAACTCGTGCCAGCGGGCGGTGTCAACAGGGGTTTCGGTCGGGGCTTTCAGCAAGACGCGCTTCAGAGGCGCGACGAGGGATTGTGAACCGTACGCACGCATTGCAAAAATCCTTCCGGCGAAAAGAGAGAGATCGCTGGGGCAGCAATTGCGGAGAAGGATAGCACGAGATGGGTGGCGGATTTTCCCGGCGACGGACTTGCCTGAAAACTGGTGAAATAGGGAGTGATCCGGTTGCGGCACTGGCGGGTAATACTGAATGAGACAGCCGCACCGGGTTCCCTCCTTGCCTCCTATTCCCTCGGTGCGGCCCGTCTCGATCCTCCCCTCCTTCGGCTCCGGGCGCACCGCCGCGTTCGGAGCCACTTTTTTTGGTGGGGATGTTACGCGCTCACATCGCGGGGTGCGGCATCGGGTTTCGCGGTGTCGGTATCGGCGACAGCGGCACCCGTAACGATCCAGAGCCGTAACAACTCTGCGACACTCCACGCCTGAAATGGGCAACCACCGGTGTGGTGTGGCGCGTCGCCGTCCAGCACTTCGCTGATTGAGCCGATGCCCGACATCCGCAGGTCGTCTACGAGTGGGCCGAGCAATACCCGCGCCTGCGCCCGCGAACCACCGAGCCGCAGTAATGCTTCCACATACGGACCAAGCAGCCACGGCCAGACGGTTCCCTGATGGTATGCGCCGTCCCGTGCCAGCACATCGCCGCCGTATCGCCCGATGTACTGTGTGTCAGTCGGCGCGACAGTCCGCAAGCCGTACGGCGTGAGCAGTGCGGCGGTCACAGCGGCGAGGGCGCGTTGCGCCTCCGCTTCCGGCAGCGGGCAGGTAGGTAGCATCAGCGCGATGCATTGATTCGGGCGCAACGCGGTGTCATCGCCAAGCGGCGTATCCAGCACATCGGCAAGATATCCCCGGCGACGGTCGTAGAACCGGCGTGTGAAACTGCGCGATGCCGCATTCGCGGCACGGGTATACGGGGTAGGTTTTGCGCCCTGTGAAATCGCCCAATCCGCCATCAGCCGCAGGGCATGAATCCATAGCCCATTGATCTCAACGGGTTTGCCGGTGCGCGGCGTGACGACCCAATCGCCTACCTTTGCATCCATCCACGTCAATTGTTCGCCCGCTTCGCCGCCCATTAGCAACCCGTCGGCGGGGTCCACGCGGATGCCATAGCGCGTGCCGTTCGTGTGCCACTCGATCACCGACACGAGCGTCGGCCAGAGATCGCGCAAGAGGGCATCATCGTTGGTCGCTCGCAGATACAACTCAATTGCGCGAAAGAACCAAAGCGTCGCGTCTATCGTGTTGTATTCGGGCGTATTGCCGCTGTCCGGGAAGCGGTTCGGGAGCATTCCCTCGCTCACACTCGCCGCGAAGGTGCGGAGAATGCCCGCCGCATCGGCTTCGCGCCCCGTCGTTAGGCATAGCCCCGGCAGTGCGATCATGGAATCGCGCCCCCAATCGGTGAACCATGGGTACCCAGCCACGACGGTTGTGCCGCTCTCCGTGCCGAAGCCCCGCCGTACGAGAAAGGTATCCGCCGCCAGCCGCAGATGCGCGGTGACATCGTCGTCGGCGCGGTGGGTGATCTGTCTGCGCCGCGCCTGCTCTCGTTCCCGCGTCCCGGCAACATTCTGCCAGCGGGCATCGGTAGGGACGACCGCCGCGACGAAATGCGCCGAAGCCCCCGGCGCGAGCGTGACGCAGAATTGCCCGGTCTGGTAGCCGTCCTCACCGCCAAAGAAGCCGCGTACGTCCTCAGCGGGTAGTGCGAAGTTGTAGTACCACGTTCCGGCGTGCGTGTATGCCGCCGCAACACCGCCGCCGTCATATGCTGCGAGATAATACGGCGTCGCGCTGTCATATGCAGTAACATGCAGGATTTCGCCGTCGTGAGTAGTCTGCCAGTTCCAGTGACCATCGGCGGCGCGGGTGCGGTGATGATGGTCACGGTGCGTGCAGAGCGGCGAGAAGCGCACGACTGCGTGCGGCGCATCAGCGGGGGCGTCATACGTGGCACGCAGCACGGCGGTATTCTGCCCGTCGTTCATCCAGCGGGTTTCGGTCAGCGTGCGCCCATTGCCGAGATCGTATGTCCACTGCGGCAACCCATCGGTGAGCACGAATGCGGTAGCGCGGCGGTAGCCCTCCGGCGCGACGGTGCCGCCCGTGTAGAGATGCGTCGCCAGTGGGTAGACCTCCGCGCCGATCTGCGCCTCAATGTCCACATCCGCGACGAGCAACGCCCGTACGACAGGCGGCTCAAGCGCGGCGATGAGGAAGCCATGATACTGCCGCGTCCGTGCCCCCGCAACGGTTCCCATGCCATATCCTGCAAGCCCGTTCGTGACGAGATATTCAGTCGCCAGTGTTTCGCTCAGCGTTCGCAACCGTGCCGGTGCGAGTGCGATCTGTGGCATTTTTCATGCTCCTTTTGTGTGGGTCGGTGGTGTCTCGGTAGGATCGGGTCGGGCTGCCCGCAGCAATGCTCCAATCCCGGAGAGGAAGACGAGTGCGCCCGCCGCAATCGCAACCGCAGCGAAGGCGGAGGTTGCCCCGGTACGCTCCGTCGTGGGAACGAGTGGCGTGAGCAGCAGCACACCTGCGAGCAGGTAGATACAGCCGTCTGGCAATGCGGTGGCGGCAGCACTGCGGGCGCGTGCCTGCGCCGGACTGAGGGCGGGATCGGGGCGCAGCCGCAACGGAACAACGATGTTGAGCAGCCCCGCCGCGACGAGTGCTGAACCGAGCAGGACGCGGCTACGCGTGCCGCCCACAACCCCCGTTGCAACGAAAAAGACCCCCGCAATCATCGGGATAATCTGTGCTACCACGACGCTATTGCGCCCCGCCGATTGTGCCATCGTTGCCCCCTTTCGCACGCTCGCGTCTCATGCCTCGCCGGACGCGCCTGCTTGACATACCCCTCGCATCGTCCCACGATGCGTGCCACGAAGCAACGATTGATCAATGAGAGGGCGTGCGGCGGTGAAAATCACGAAGGTCGAGACCGTGCGGCTATCAGAGCACCCCCGGCTGGTCTGGGTGCGTATCCACACCGATGTCGGGCTGATCGGGCTTGGAGAATCGTACGATAAGGCGGGGGTGATTGCCCGCGCCGTCCATGACATCTGTGCGGATATTCTCATCGGGCAAGACCCGACCCGCATCGAATACTTGTGGGATCGCATGTTCAGTGTCGCAAACTATCACGGCTACGCAGGAGCAGAGTTTCGCGCAGCCTCCGCATGCGATATTGCGCTGTGGGACATCGTCGGGCAACTGGCGGGGTTGCCGCTCTATCAGTTGCTCGGCGGCGCGACCCGCGACCGGCTGCGCCTCTACAACACCTGTATCTCGTGGGGCAATTACCGCGACCGGGAGCGATTCCTGCGGGAACCCGCCGCTCTCGCCCGCGAATTGCTCGGGGAGGGGATCACGGCGATGAAAGTCTGGCCATTCGACGAATTCTCCGCCCCCACATTAGGGCAGGAGATCAGCCGTGCGGGGCTGAAGTTCGGTGTTGGCGTCGTCGCTGCGATCCGCGAGGCGGTGGGCGACGCGATGGATATTGCCGTAGAGTTGCACGCCTGCTGGAACTTGCCGACCGCCACGCGGATCGCCCGCGCCCTCGAACCGTACGATGTGCTGTGGATCGAGGAGCCGATGATCCCCGACAACATCGAGGCGTACAAATCACTCCGCGCCGCGACGACGGTGCCGATCTGCGAGAGCGAACGGCTGTTCACGCGCTTCGGGTTCCGGCAGATGATCGAGAGCGGCGTGGCGGATGTCATCATGCCCGACATCGTCTGGACGGGCGGCATCACCGAGATGCGGAAGATCGCCAGCCACGCCGCAACCTATTTGCTCCCCATCACGCCGCACAACGCGGGCGGTCCGGTGACACATCTCGCCAATGTCCATGTCGCCGCCACACTGCCGAACTTCAAGATTCTCGAATCGGTGCGGGCATTCTATCGCGGCTGGTTCCCCGATGTGCTCGACTACCCGCCCGTGATCGAGGACGGACACGCCACGCTGCCGGACGGCGCGGGGCTTGGCGCAGCGTTGCTCCCCGAAGTTTGGGAACGCCCCGACGCGACAATTGAAATCTCCGAGGGCGGGCATGGGATGATCTTTGCCGCGTCCGGCGATCCGTGGGCGCAGTCGCCGGGGGATGTCGTGCCGAACCCATGAGCAAACCCGCTTCGCTACACCGGAGGCCAGTTCAGCATCCAGCCGCCGTCCACGAAGAAGGTGCTGCCAGTGCAGTAACTGCCCTCGTCCGAACACAGGAAGACGACCATGCTCCCGATATCGGTCGGTTGCCCGA
The DNA here is from genome assembly GCA_038230615.1 of Thermomicrobiales bacterium. GTDB lineage: Bacteria > Chloroflexota > Chloroflexia > Thermomicrobiales > JALYUS01 > JBBRMX01. The sequence goes on from JBBRMX010000090.1 coordinate 4,718, forward strand.
CGCGACGGATGGGGATTTGCGCCTCTGCCCAGCGCAGGTAGTCGGCATCTTCTTGTGCGCGGCGGTTCATCGGCGTGAGAATCATCCCCGGCGCGACATCGTTCACGGTCACGCCATGCGGCCCCAGTTCAAGCGCGAGCGTGCGCGTGAGGTTCCGTAGCCCCGCTTTAGAGGCGCAATATGCCGCGCCGCCAATCGTGCACGCCTCCTCATGGACCGAACTGATATTGACGATACGCCCGCCGTCGCCCTGCGCGATCAAGCGTTGCGCCGCCTGCTGAGCGCAGAGAAATGGGCCGTGCAGGTTGGTGCGGATGACGCGCTCCCAATCCGCGAACGCCGTCTCGTGTACCATGCCGCCGCCGCCATGCCCCGCATTGTTCACGAGAATATCGAGCCGCCCCCACGCGGTATCTACCGCCGCGAACATCTCGCGCACCGCGTCGGGCGACCCGACATCTGCACCGACGACGAGCGCACGCCGCCCCGCCGCCCGCACGATCTGCGCCGTCTCCTCCGCGCCCGCCGCATCATGGTGGTAATTGATTGCCACATCCGCGCCGTGTTGTGCCAGCGATGCCGCGATGCCGCGCCCGATGCCGCTGCTTGCGCCCGTCACGAGGGCGATTTTGCCCGTCAGGTTCATAGGGTTTGCTCCTTTGCGGCAGCCGTGCATCGTCGTAGCACGGGAATTAGTGGCCCTCGTCACGATTCGGGCGACCGCCGGGGAACATCAGTTCCTTCAGTTTGCCCACCGTGAACGCATCGGAGCGGCAGAGATCAATAATCGTGCGCTCTTTCGCCTCCACCTCGTTCGCCGCCCGGACGATGTCGCGGGCAATTTCGTGGGGGATATTGATCACACCGTGCTGGTCGGCATGAAGCAAGTCGCCGGGGCGCACGATCAACCCGCCGACCTTGACGGGCGTGCCGCAGTCAATGAGGTGAATATAGGCGTGCGAGACGATGGGTGCCGCTGCCCAGAAACCGAAGCCCACTGCTCGTACCTCGTCCAGATCGCGCACGCCGCCATTTGTGATGCAGCCGACGCAGCCGAGCGCGGTGTGGATATTCGCCTGCACTTCGCCCCACATGCTCCCCTGTGCGGTGGGCTGATCCACATCCTGCACCACGACGAGGCGAGGCGCGGGAACGCGCAGGATCGCGTCCCAGTAATCGGGGTTGTGGATGCGGCGGTTGCCATCGGCGGGTTGCTCCGTCATGATGACCGCCGTCGCCGCGTACCCGACCATCGCGCCGAGGTCAGGCAGGATGCAGCGCACGCCGCTGTCCATGTATCCTTCGTCGCGCCCGCGAATGTTGAACGTCTCGATGGCGTTCGCAATCGTCGGGCTGTTCAATGCACGTAGGGCGGCGAGTTCGTCGGCGTTCAGCGGTGCAGTGGTGCTCATCGCGGTCTCTCCCTTCGGTCGCAGCGAATCACGTGCGGGCAGTATCGCACGAACCGCTACCCGCTTGACAGGGTATCGCGCCGCCGCATACCCTCACGGACACAGAGAATCATACGAGAAACGGGGACGACGTGAGCAGCGAAGCAGGGCAGCAATTCAACCGGATCGCCGATGCGCTCCTTGCGGGGAGCGGCGCGGTGGACGGCGAGTACCGCTATGTGGGGGCCGTCGCGCCTGCGCTCGGTGTACCGCTCACGCAGGTGCAGCAAATTCTCGATAAACTGGAACGGCTCGGCATGATCGAGTGCGCTGCCACGAACCCGCTCCAGAGCCGCCTGACGAAATGGGGGCAGGGGCATCTCGACCGGCAGGCACGCAAGCGGGCAGCGCAGAGCGCGGAAGGGCAATCATGAAGCGAATCGAGCAGGTCACGGTCATCGGTGCGGGGACGATGGGGCGGCAGATCGCGGTGCAGATCGCCCGTAGCGGCATCCCGGTTTCGATCTACGAGAGCAACGCCGAGGCTGCGCTTTGGGCAGGAATCCACCAACGGGACGAGGTTGCCGCGCAGGTCGAGGCGGGCGAACTGACCCGCGATGAAGCCGATGCCCTTTTCGGGCGTATCGCATGGGGGGTTAGCCTCGGTATCGCGGTGCAAAATGCCGATCTCGTGATCGAAGTCGTGCCGGAGCGCATTGATCTCAAGCGCACCGTCTGGACGCAGATGGACGAATACGCCCCCGATACCGCAATTCTCGCCACGAACAGTTCGTCGGTGCGCGTCAGCCTGCTGGAAGATGCGACGGGCCGCCCCGACCGCGTAGCGAATCTCCATTTCTTCCACCCGCTGCGTGACCGGCTCATGGTCGAGGTCGGACCCGGTACGCAGACGAGCAACGAGACGATGGACGCCCTGATGACCTTCGGACGGCGCATCGGGCTGTTGCCGTTGCGGGTGCAGCGCGAGAGCACAGGCTTCATCATCAACCGCGTCTGGCGGGCGATCAAGAAGGAATCGCTGCGCGTTGCGGAGGATGGCGTCGCATCGGTCGAGGATATTGACCGTGCCTTTATGATCTTTTTCGATGTGCCGAAAGGCCCGTTCGCCACAATGGACGAGATCGGGCTCGATGTGATCGCAGACATCGAGCGCAACTACGCCGCCGAGAGTGGCGACCCGCGCGATCTCCCGCCTCCTATCCTTACCGACCTCATCGAAAAAGGCGCGTTGGGCAAGAAGAACAATCGCGGCTTCTATACCTATCCGGACCCCGCCTACGCCGCCCCCGATTTCCTCACACCCGCTACCCAGACAGACAATGAACCGAGCGACGAACCGGAGAAGGAGTAGCGATGCTTGTCCCCAATAGTCCTCATGCCTCGCCGATGCGGGCGAACATGACAACCATAATGCAGAACGACACAAACGTCAGCGCGGCAGAAACGAGCATTGCCCACGGCTTCTTGCGGATGATGCTGACGATCAGCAATCCCACTGTAGCACTGGCGAGAAGATAAGTGGCGTAAATCCAGAACTGCGCCCGCTCTGCTCCCGGCGGCGCGGGCGAGACATCGCCCACCGTCGCATAGACCGCGAAAAAACACGGCACGATGCCGAGCGCGAGTGCGCCCCCGGTACCAAGCACGAAGCCGAGAATCTGCCACGGCCATGTCATGCGTTTCTTCGCGGACGGCGGTGGAGCATACCCGGGGGGATACTGCCCGTACTGCGGCGGTTGTGGTGGATAGGTAGGGTACGGCACGTATGACGGTTGCGCATATGGCGCGGGCGGCGGAATCGGGGGCATGGATTGCCCGTGCTGCTCCGGCGGTCTCCGCATCGGTCACTCCTAGGCGGCAGGCGAATTGTGCGTGTTTACCTTTACTGTGCGCCACTATACGTGCAAACTGCCCGGTGTGTCATGCGTCCGGCTACGTTTGCCACATACGAGCGAACATCACGACCATCCCCGCGAACGATGCGAGTGTGAGTGCGGCGGCGGTGAGCGCGATCCACGGTCGTTTACTCATAATGCTCACAACCAATGCGCCTACCGCCATGCTCCCAAGAAGATAGGTGGCGATGACCCAATTTTGCGCCTCGGCGGAACCGGCGGGTGGGGTTGGGCTGTCTCCCACCGCAACCCAGAGCGCAAGCGCGAACGGGAGATATCCCGCGAACAACGCCCCGCCGGTGCCAAGTACGAAGCCCAGCATCTGCCACCACCATGAGCGGCGAGACTGGGACGGCGGTGGCGGGGTGTACCCCGCCGGATACTGCACGCCCGGCGGCGGTGATTGCATGGGCAACGGCGCAGGCTGCGAACCGTATGCGTACGGCGGGTACGCGGGTGGCGTGCCGATTGGATAGGCGGGTAGTTGAGCGGTGAGGGGCGGTATCGTGTGCATTGTGTTGCTCCTGCGGTCGAAAGCGGTGCTGTGTATATGACGCCCGCCGGGGTACGAAGGTTCCCGCTGTTCCCTCCGGCAGGCACGCAAAAGGCGGCGCAGCATCGTTGTCATGCTGCGCCGCCCGGTGTACTGGTATACGAGGGTTACTTCCCGGCGGGAACTTCTTTCGCGTCGAGCCACGTCATCATTTTGCGGAGGTCCTTACCGACGCGCTCGATTTCGCTGTCTTGCGCCTCGGCACGCATCGCCATGAACTTCTCGCGCTTGCCGCCTTCGTTCTCCGCGATCCACCGCTCGGCGAACTTGCCGCTTTGGATGTCCTGCAACACCAGTTGCATCCGTTCGCGTGCTTCATCGTCGAAAATGCGCGGACCGCTGGTGTAGTCGCCGTACTCTGCGGTATCGGAGATCGAGTAGCGCATGTACGACAGCCCACCCTGATAGATGAGATCCACGATCAATTTCAGTTCGTGCAGTACCTCGAAGTAGGCAATTTCCGGCTGGTAGCCCGCGTCCACAAGCGTCTCGAAGCCGTTGCGGATGAGCGTCGTGACGCCACCGCAGAGTACCGCCTGCTCACCGAACAGGTCGCTCTCGGTCTCCTCCTTGAAGGTCGTCTGCACTACGCCCGCGCTCGTCGCCTTCATCGCTTTCGCGTATGCCAGCGCACGCTGCTTGGCAGTACCGGTGGCGTCCTGCTGCACTGCGATCAATGCGGGAACGCCGACACCCTGCTCGTACATCGTGCGGACGACATGACCGGGGCCTTTGGGCGCGATCATCGCCACGTCCGCATGTTCCGGCGGCACGACTTGCCCGTAGTGGATGGCGAAACCGTGCGCGAACATCAGCATCGCGCCCGGTTTGAGGTTCGGCTTGATATCGCGCTCGTAGACGCCTTTCTGCAAGTGGTCTTGCAGCAGCAGCATCACGATGTCGGCATTTTTCACCGCGTCCGGCGTGTTCATGACAGTGAGGCCGTCCTTCTCCGCGCCCTTCTTGCTCTTGGAACCCTCGTACAGACCAACCACGACCTTCACGCCGCTGTTGTGCAGGTTGAGCGCGTGCGCCCGCCCTTGCGACCCGTACCCGATGATCGCCACTGTCTTGCCGTCGAGCAAAGATAGGTCTGCATCTTTGTCGTAGTAAATCGTTGCCGCCATTGTCTACTCCCCTTCCACACCGATTATTCTCTCCGACCCCGCCATCGGGGTCGCGCCGGGTTGCTACAGCGTACCGAAACCGTCCCGTACCGTCCATTCTTCCACAAATATGCCGATGACGATATGCGTCCGCCGTCTACGCGGGCGATCACGGACGGGCGGGCAGCGCGAGCAGGGCGTCCGCCGCCAGCCAGAACAGCACCTCGCGGGACGAATGGGTGTCCCAATCGCGCCGGTCCCACTCGCCGCTCAGGTCGTCGCCGCCATACAGTAATTGCCCGAAACGTACGCCCCGAAACTGCGCCACCGCGAAGAATGCTGCTGCTTCCATCTCCACCGTCAGGCATCCCTCGCTGCGGCGCAAGCCCACTTTCGCACGGGTTTCGCGGTAAATGGCGTCGGTAGTCCATGTCTTGCCGGTGCGATAGGGAACGCCGCGCTGCGTCAACACTGCCTCAATAGCTGCCACCGCTGCGGGGTCGGGCAATGCCTCGCGTCCCGCCGGGAGGTAATGGTACGAGGTCCCCTCGTCACGCACTGCCGCAGTTGGAACGATGACTTGCCCGACACCGATTGCCGCATCCAGCACCCCCGCACCGCCGCACGCGATGAAATCAGTGCAGCCGAGCGCGATTACTTCTTCGAGGAAGAATGCTGCCAGCGGTGCGCCGACGCCGGGATGAAACAACGCCAGCCGTTCGCCCTCGTGCATGAATGCATAGACGTAGTGCGTGCCGATCTCGCTCGACAGCGGATGCGTTTCTACCAACCGCCCATCCGCTCGTAGTTGCGCGAACACATCCTGAAAGAAGCAGATCACGCACCGCGTTGGCAATGCCCCGCCCGCGACGACGTGCGACGGCTCGAATACCGCCTCCCGCGCGGGGTCGAACTCCAGAATCGGGAACTCCCGCTGCATCATTGCTCCCCGGTGGGAGAGCCAGTTACAAGGCGCGAGCAACCAGTTACGAGTGACATGCGGGATACACAATTTCCCGCGTTGCTCGTTCCTTCCCTCTCCCTCATGCTACTTCCTCACGGAGGCGAGCGGGGGCTTCGGTGGCACTAGGGCGAGTCATCACGACCGTGCCGGTACGGGCGACTTCGCGGATGCCGAACGGCTGCATCAACCCCAAGAACGCATCAATTTTGTCGGTCGGTCCGGAGATTTCCACCACCAACTGATTGTGCGAGACATCGAGAATCTTGCCGTCGTAGATGTTGGTGATCTGCATGATGTCGGCACGGGTGGAGGCGTTCGCGTTCAGTTTGATGAGCGCGAGTTCGCGGCGCGTATGTGGCTCGTTCGTGATGTCGGTGACCTTGAGCACTTCGAGCAGTTTGTAGAGTTGCTTCGAGACTTGCTCGACCGTCTCATCGTCACCATTGACGACGAAGGTCATACGTGACAGCCCCGCCTGCTCCGATTTGCCCACGGTCACGCTGTCCGCGTTGAAGGTGCGGCGACGAAAGAGACTCATGACCCGATTCAGGACTCCCGGTTGGTCTTCGACCAGACAGACGAGTGTGTGCGTGCGTGTTTTCATCCTGTTCGTTCTCCCGCGTATTCTGTGCGATGGACGGCACGAAGCCCCGATTCCCGATATGCCGCAACCGCTGCCGCGACCCCGCTGTGCGGGCTAGACAGTACCGGAACGGGCAACGACATGCCCGCTGCCGCTTTCGCCATTGATGCCTGTGCCAGCACGACGACATCGCCCATTGTCGCCGCCCGTTGCAATGTCTCCGCGATCTCGGCGGCGGAGCCGTCCGCATCGCCCGCCGCCCATTTCGCATATGCCGTCTCGCACCGTATCCCGATAATTTCCACCGTCTCGCTCGCCGCCTCTGCGGTGGCACGGACGAGATCGCGGGTCGGGGCGAGCGTGCTCTGCAATGTGGCGACAACCACGATGCGCCGCCCCAATCGCACCGCCTCCTGTGCCATCGGGCGGTCAACCCGCAACACCGGCACATCGGTGCACGTGTCGGCGATGTCCGCTGCCTCCCCGATAGAGGAGCAGGTGCAAAGGACCGCTGCTGCGCCGCCATCCGCTGCCCGGAGCAAGATGGCGACTGCCCGCCGCAGC
>JBBRMX010000091.1:0-11726 GCA_038230615.1 Thermomicrobiales bacterium
ATTCGGCGGTTGCGCCGCTGTTGCCGCCCACAATGTACCGCTGTTCGTCGTCTTGAACATACCGTTCGGTGTGAGTAATCCTGCACCATCGGTGATGACGAGATAGAGTGTATTGGGGTCGCTCGGTGCGATTGCCAGCGCGGCACGCCCCCATGTGCTTGCGGCGGGGAATACCCCCGTCCCTTGTTGGATCCAACCGCCCGCGCCTCCCGTGAGGGACTGATAGACACCGTCATAATAGACACCTGAAGCTGAAAAATACGCTTGTGCCTCGCTGAGCACCACCGTTATGGTGTTGCCGTTGGCGACGATCCCCGTGACGCGGGTATTCGGAGAGCCCGCCGCGACCGTGATTTTCGCCCATGTTGCGCCGCTGTCTGCCGAGCGATACAGCCCTTGCGTCGTCCCCGCGAGCAGCACGCTCCCCGATACGACCAGTGCGCCGATACCGACCGATGCGCTGGTGTATCCGCCAAACGTACTCGTGCCGAGGCGGTTCCATGATGCACCGCCATCTTTCGTCACCAATATACCGACACCGAAATAACTATCGCCGTTAAACGGAGGATTGGGAAGGATATCGTAATTTGTTTCGCCGGTACCGACGTAGAGTGTGTTATCGGTCGGGTCGCTCGTATCGAGAGCAAGGGAGCCGACTGCAAGCGAGGGTTGATCGTCGGTGAGCGGTCGCCACGATGCACCATTGTCGTCACTGCGCCAGACACCGCCCGCCGCTGTGCCGAGATAGATTCGCCCCGTATTCGCCCCGACGACCACCGCCGTCGCCCGCCCGGAGGTGATCCCGTAGCTGCGGTCTTGGTTGGGGTTTAAGGTATTGCTATTCATGGATGCGGGGCCGAGCGGCTTCCATACCCCCACGGGCGGCTGCAACCCGTTGGGCGCGGGAGATTCGGGTTTTCCCTTCCCCCCGACCGCAGCGGGAACACGCGCCGCCGGGAGCGCGTTTGCCTGCTGCAATGCCTGTGCACGCTCCTGCCCGGAAAATGTGCCGCTGGCCCCGAAGCGTTGCTCATAGAAATAATCGTGCTTCGTTTGGGGGTTACCGGAAGGGGCGGGCAAACCGTCCGACGGAGGCGCAGCCAATCCCTGCACCGGCAGGAGAACTACTGCGAAAAGCGCGATTACCTACCACCACACCCCAAACCGCCGCGCTACACGCATTGTTTCCCCCACCGCTATTTTGGTTCTCCTAACCCCAGTGGCATCGTAGCACAGTACTTCACATACACTACATACATTATCGCTTTGTACATGCTATTTCACCGAGAAACTATCGTGCGGCTGTCCGGCGTTCATTCACAGACCGGCATGCCATTCCGCGACACGGGCAAAAACCGTCGCGCTCGTCTTGATCCCGCCAAGGAAGTGCGCGACGCTCGTATGTTCGTCCGGGGCATGGTTATGTTCGTCGTGCGGGGCATACGGCACATTGATCGTCGGCAGACCGAGGGTTCTCGTGAAGACCCATTCGGGGTCTGTTGCGCCCATACGCGGGTAGACGACTGGTTCCTGCCCCGACGCCTCGCGCACCGCCGCAATGACCGTCTGACTCACTGGCAGCATCGCGGGGGTGGCAGAAGGCGGCGTCCCATGGTCGCTCTGCACTTCGGCGTCGGGCGCGTACCGTGCGACGTGTGCACGCACTGCTGCCAATATCGCGTCCGGGTCCTGATCCGGTACGAGCCGCATATCGAGTTTGGCAGACGCAACCGATGGAATGACCGTCTTGCCTCCCTTGCCCTGATACCCGCTCGTCAGCCCGTTGATCGTCATCGTCGGGCGGTAAAAGAGCGACGAAAAATGCTCGACAGGTGATCGCACCGCCGCAATTGGCAGCCCGACACTCTCCGCATAGGCGGCGGTGTCGAACGGCAGCGATGCCAGTATCGCGGTTTCGTCGGCGGTAGGCGGCACGACAGAATCCATCACACCGTCTATGGTAATGTTTCCTTCCGCATCCTGCATCGTCGCCAGCAATTGTACGAGCCGCCACGCCGCATTCGGCACGATATTGCCGAAATTGCCGCTATGCAGATCACTGTTTGCCCCGCGCACGGTGATCTCCATGCCGACAACACCCCGCACACCGAGCGCAATCAGCGGTCTGCCTGTAGCGTGGGCGGGGCCGTCGGAGCAATACGTGAGGATGGCGTCCGCAAACCGGTCGAGGTGTCGCTCGATCAGCGCGGGAAGGGTACGGCTACCGATCTCCTCCTCGCCCTCAATCAGGAAAACCACATTGCATGGCACACGTCCGTAGGTGCGTAGCAACTGCCCCACCGCGAGGATATGGCAGAGGAACTGCCCCTTGTTGTCGCCGGTGCCGCGCCCGTAAATGTTGCCGTCTCGCACGGTCGGCTCGAAGGGCGGCGAGTGCCACAAATCGAGCGGTTCCGGCGGCTGCACATCGTAATGCCCGTAGACAAGGATTGTACATGCTGCGTCGGGGGCATCTACCCGCCCATAAATTGCGGGGTAGCCGCCCGCATCGAGCAGTTCGCTCGCAATGCCGTTCGCCGCCATGATTTCGCGTACCAGTGCACCACATTCCGGCACCCCGACGCCCTGTGCGCTGATGCTCGGCTGACGGATAAGACGGTAGAGCGTTTCCAGTGCGTCGTCTTGCCTCGCGTTCACTGCCGCATACAGCGGGGAGAGATCGAGCATAGTTCCTCCTGATTGTTCATTGCCCTATCCGTACGAACGCAGTATTACGCCCCCGGCCCCTTGACGAACCGCCCCGGTGTCGCTCCGGTATGCGCCCCGCTCGCCAGCACCCGCCCTCCGTTTACCCACACATCTCGTATCCCCGTAGACAACTGATGCGGTGCCGCGAAGGTCGCGTGATCGGTCACGGTTGCGGGGTCGAAAATCACTATGTCCGCGTAGTTCCCTGCCCGCAACAGTCCCCGTTCCTGCAATCCTAGGCGGTCGGCGACCGCCGAAGACATCTTTCGCACCGCGTCTTCGAGCGTGAGAACATGTTCCTCGCGCACATATTTGCCAAGCACGCGGGGGTATGTCCCGTAGGCGCGGGGATGCGTTAGCCCCGTGGCATGAGCGGGGTCAATACCGCCCGCATCGGTGCTGATTTTCACCCACGGTTGCTGCAGTTGCAGTGCGAGATTCTCCTCGCTCATCTTGAAATAGATCGTAGAAATCGCTTGCCCCTCGTCCGCGATCAGTCCGATAAGGCTGTCTACCCAGTGTTCGCCGCGCATCTCCGCGATTTCCGCAAGCCGCTTGCCTGCGTATTGGGCGTTCTCCGGCTTGCGGAAACCAACGGGCATGACCCCCTCCGGTCCTACCTGCGTCACCTGCGCTTCCCAATCGCCGGACGGTTCCAGCACTTCGTGCCGGATACTGGCCCGCATCGCGGGGTCGCGCAGATTGTCGAACAATGCACCGTCTGCCGATGCCCACGGTGGCAATGCGGCGGACAGCCCCGTGCCGGAGGCGATATAGGGGTACATATCGGCGGCGATGTCCAGCCCCTCGGCGCGCGCACGTTCGATGCGGGCGATTACCGCGTGCATCTTGTGCCAGTTGCGTGGTGCGGTCGCTTTCAGATGATAAATCTCCACCGCGCAGTTGCCCCGCGTCCCGATCTCGATTGCTTCTTCCAGTGCCTCAAGGAAGCGGTCGCCCTCGGAGCGCAGGTGTGTAATGTACAACCCGCCATACTCACCGACGACCCGCGCAATCTCGACCAGTTCATCGGTTCCCGCGAATGCGCCGGGCGGGTAGATCAATGCAGTGCCGACGCCGAATGCACCGTCTTCCATCGCTTCGCGGGTGACACGGCACATCGCCGCAACTTCGTCGGCAGTCGGTGCGCCGAGTTCCAGCCCCTTGCCGTACTCGCGCACCGTACCGCCGCCGATCACCGACCCGAAGTTGACCGATACGCCGCGTGCCTCAAACGCTTCCAGCCAGTACCGAAAACGCGTCCAGCTCCGCGCCCGTTCTTCCCACTCCGCACCGCCGCGACCGAGCAGGCTCGTCCCGAACGGCGACGCAATGCGCCCGCCGAACGGCGCGGGAGTCCAGACCTCGCCCATGATTTCCGTGGTTACACCCTGCGTCACCTTCGAGACCGAGCGCGTGTCCGAGAGAAACGGCAAAATGCTGTGGCTCTGAATGTCAATAAAACCGGGACACACGACCATCCCCGCCGCATCCACAACCTCGGCGGCATGTGCAGGGTCGAACCGCCCCGCCGGAGCAATCGCCGCGATACGATCTCCGCTGAGCGCGACATCACCGAAGAACCACGGGTTCCCTGTCCCATCCACCACGCGCCCATTGGTGATGAGCACCGTCGTGTCTGCCATCATTCCTCCTCATTTCATGTCGCATCAATCGTGTAGACGTAAGCATAGCATTCATACCGGATCGCGCACGAACTAACGCGATGTACTACTTTTTTGCGCGCACAACTATCGCGGCGTTCGTGGCACGCGATATGCAAAGATACGGGGGAAGCCCGATAGCGGCAATCACAAAGGAGAATCACCATGGCGACTACAGCAACCCCGAAAGCAACAAACGGCAAGACGAGCAAGGCATCCCCCTTGCAGCACCAGCGCGGCACGGTCCTCCAGAAATATGGCACAATTGCGTCCCTGCCGAACGGTGTCAAAGACGATGCCTGCCGCAAAAACTGCGACATGCTCAATCAGCTTCTCGCCGACACGATTACCTTGCAGCACCTCTACAAAAAGGCACATTGGCAGGTAAAGGGGCACACGTTCTATCAGTTGCATTTGCTCTTCGATAAGCACTCGGATGAGCAACTGGAACTGGTAGATACTATCGCTGAGCGCATCCAGATACTCGGCGGCGTCTCCACGGGAATGCCGGATGCAGTCGCAGCACTCACGCGCATCGAAGCCCCCCCGAAGGACATCGAAGAAGTCCCGGCAGTTATCTCCCGCCTGCTCGAAGCGCACCAGCAGGTCATTGACTTCGTGAACGAAGGCATTGATCAGACGGAAGGCAACAAGGACTGGGGAACGAACGACATGCTTATGTCCGAGGTACTCCGCACGAACCAGATGCAGGTGTGGTTTGTCGGCGAGCATCTCGTCGAGACGCCGCTCGTCGAAGCAGACTAACGTTCATCTACATAACATCGGTGCAATAGCGCAAACAAGAAACGCCGTGGTGAAAATACACCACGGCGTTTCGCTGCCCCGTGCTGCTCGCCCGCATGTTTGCGAGGTTGAGGGGATGTTACGGAACTGCCACACCGAGCAGGAAACAGAGCAGGGCATTCTGCACATGCATCCGATTTTCTGCCTGTTGCCAGACATGCGATTGCGGGCCTTCGATCACACCGTCCGATATTTCCTCGCCGCGATGCGCGGGAAGACAATGGAGCACAATCGCGTGCGGCGGCGCAGCGGAGACGAGATTTTCATCTACAGTCCAGTCCGCGAAGACGGCGCGGTTGCTTGCGACACTGTCTTCTTGCCCCATGCTCGTCCAGACATCGGTGTAGATGACATCGGCGTCCCGTACTGCGGCGGCGGGCGAACGGAAGGAAACCGCATTACCCGCCGCGTCTATCTCGCGTTGCGGCGGGCAGAACTCGTCCGGCGTCGCGATGGTAAGATGAAAGCCAAAGATCGGCGCGGCCTCCAGCCAAGACCGTGCGGTGTTCGATGCACCATTGCTGATATACGCGACACGCTTCCCGGTGATCGGTTCGCCCGTGATTTCTTCGACCGTAAATATGTCCGCGAGAATCTGCGCGGGGTGTCCGTCATCGGTCAGGGCATTCACAACGGGTATTGATGCGGTTGCCATCTCTTCGACGCGGATATGCTCGAAGGTGCGATACGCGATGGCGTCGCAGTAGCGCGAGAGGACGCGGGCAGCATCGCGGATCGGCTCCCGCGTACCGAGTTGCAGTTCCGCAGACCCCATCGTCAGGGCATGACCACCCAATTTTGCCATGCCGCTCTCGAACGAGCCACGGGTTCGCAAACTCGGCTTTTCGAGGATCAATGCCAACACGCGCCCTGTCAGCAGCGTATGGTACCGCTCCGGGTGCGCCTTCAGGCGGGCGGCGCGGGCGAAGATCTCGTACGATTCCTCGCGTGAGAGATCAGCCATTGTGAGAAAATCGCGTTTTGCCACGCGGGGTGCCTCGCTTCCTTCGTTTCGCCGTCGGCACTCGCCGTGCGCTGCGACAACATACCGCCCCGCCGCATGAATCGGCAAGAGAATCCGGTATACTGCCGCGATCACACTCCGATAATACAGGGGGCAGACCACAATGACGAAAAGCAAACTGGCGCACCGCATCGCACCGGGAGCAACGGTACGGCTGGAGGATTTCGACCCCGACGACACTGCCGGTTGGAAGCGCGATGCCGCTGAAACCCGCATCGCGGAACTGGCGACCGAACTGACAGAATTGCAGGAGTTGCTGTATGGCGCGGGGCATCAAAGCGTGCTAGTCATACTGCAAGGGATGGACACCAGCGGCAAGGACGGCACAATCCGCAGCGTGCTTGCTCCCGTCAACCCACAGGGGTGCGATGTCGTCGCCTTCAAAGCCCCGACCGACATCGAGGTGCAGCACGATTTTCTCTGGCGCGTCCATCCGCATGCACCGGTTCACGGCATGTTGACCGTCTTCAACCGCTCGCACTACGAGGATGTACTGATCGTGCGCGTCCACAATCTCGTGCCGTCTGCGCAATGGCAGCAACGTTACACGCAAATCAACCACTTCGAGCAGTTACTTACGGATAACGGCACGATCATCCTCAAGTTTTTTCTCCACATCAGCAAAAAAGAGCAGGAAGAACGGCTTCTTGCCCGCGAAACTGACCCGCTCAAATCATGGAAACTCGACCCCGCAGACTGGCGAGAGCGCGTCTACTGGAGCGAATATCAGGACGCCTACGCCGATGCGCTGGGCAAATGCAGCACCGACGCGGCACCATGGTATGTTATCCCCGCCGACAAAAAATGGTTCCGCAATCTGGCGATCAGTGAGACACTGGTTGCTGCGCTCCGCCCGCACGCGGGCGCATGGCGCGAGGTGTTGACCGAGCGCGGTACCGCACAACGGGCGGCCGTGCAGACAGTCCGGGCGAATCTGACGAAAGCGAAAAAGTGACCACACGGAAAGGAACCCGAATGCGCCTCACGATCATGCAATTGGGCATCAATATGCAGACCGGCACCCCTTCCCCCGGCTTTCTCATCCAGACCGACGACGGAAAAAATGTCGTGGTAGATACAGGGTTTGGGCCGGAGATGGTCGGGCGATACCGTGATGCGGGCGGACCTGCCGCCCGCGTGGACGAATCCGACCTCGTGACGGCACAATTGGAAGGTCTTGGCGTCGCACCCGCCGAGGTGGATTACGTTGTCGTGTCGCATCTCGACGGCGATCACGCAGGGTTTCTCTCGGCATTCCCCGGCGCGGAATTTGTGATTCAGCGGGCGCAATACGAGTCAGCAACGGGCGGCGAAGCACGATTTGCTCGCACGCAGGCACAGTGGAGCAATCCCGCACTACGTTTTCGGATCGTAGACGGCGATACCGCATTGCTCCCCGGCATCGAATTGGTCGAGTCCGGGGGGCATGTGATCGGGCATCAGTCCGTGCTCGTGCGGCTTCCACACACGGGGAATGTGCTGCTGGCAGTGGATGCGATGGCCCTCGATCCCGGCGACGCCGCCCCGGACGACTACCCGGTACGCTCGATGGACATGAACCCGGAGATGCTCCGCGCCAGTGTCCGCAAACTGACAGACCTCATTGCCCGCGAACATGTCGCACTTGTGGTCTACGGGCATGATCCCGCCGCATGGAAACCACTACGGAAAGCCCCCGAATACTACGATTGACGGCAACCACGAGAGCGGTATGCGGCAAAAGACGAAATGGATCACAGGTATGGACAATATGTCTGCACCTGTGACCCGTTTTTGTTGCATCGCATGTATGTGTAGTACAATGGCATCCGACCTTCGCATGAAATCGGCATGCTACGGCATGTGCGGGCTATCGGTGCGTGCGGGGACGAGATGAATGAGGGGTTCGGGAGTGTGCCGCCGCAAGCGCGGTCACAGGAGGTTACGCAACAATGGGTATGACGGTCAAACGACGGAGTATTCTCGCGGGGATCGCGGGGAGTGCCGCTGCTGCCGCGCTTGCAGCGTGCGGGAGTGACGCAGCTCCGACCGCAACGACAGCGGCGAAGCCCGCAGGAACGACCGCACCCGCCACAGGCGCAGCAACAACTGCACCTGCAACGGGCGCGGCAACAACTGCTCCTGCCGCTGCCGCAACCACGGCTCCCGCTGCGGCAACAACTGCACCCGCCACAGGCGCGGCAACGACCGCTCCCGCTGCTGCCGCGACGACTGCACCGGCGGCAGGCGCAGCAACGACTGCACCCGCCGTCGCTGGCACGGGCGTACTGAAGCCGAACGCAACCGCGGACGCGTACAAAGGCAAGACACTCGCGTTCTTCCAGAAGTTGCAGTATTACAAAGCAGTGCAGGATGGAATCCTGAACAATATCCAGACCTACACCAAAAGTGTCGGGGCAAGTGTTGAGCCGTCCATCCAAAGCCCCGATGGAGGGCCGAACCTCGCCAAGGTTCAGGCGGGCGTCCAGAGCGGTGCACCGTTCGACTTGATTGACAACATTCAGGTCGGCATCGGGCAGGAGATCGCGCTCAACTTGTATACCGACGTGACCGACCTCGTGAAGCAACTGACGGACACCTATGGGGCGGCGATGCCGATTCTCCCGAACGGGTTGACGAAAGACGGCAAATACTACGCTGTCCCGTTCTTCACGAGTTCTGATGCGTGGTTCCTCCGCAAGGATTGGTGTATGGAGAAGGGCATTGACCCCTCCACGATTGACACCTACGAGAAAGCACGTGATGCCGCTCTCACCATCTCCGACCCCGCCAAGAACCGCTTCGGGTGGGGCTTCTCGCCGTACGCCGTCGGTGACGCATTCTCGGTCATCACGCACTGCATCAACTCGTACGGTGGCTCCATTCAGGATAAGACCGGCACAAAGGTTGTCTTCAACTCACCGGAGACAGTCGCCGCGATCACCTTCTTCACGGACATCTATACCAACGCGAAGTACAAGACCATGCTGCCCCCCGGTTATGAATCGTGGGACGGCTCCGGCAACAACATGGCATGGCTCAACGGCACCATCGGCATGACCTCCAATGCCTTCACACTCTACGCCAAGGCGAAGGACGACAAGAACCCCGTCTTCGACAAGACCTTCGTCTTGCAGCGTCCGAAAGGCCCCGCGACGATGGGCGGTTCGCTGCGCGGCGGGCAACTCGGCACCCTCGCCATTCCGCGTGGGGCAAAGAATGCCGATCTTGCCAGAGAGCAGATCAAGTATCTCTTGCAGCCCGATGTGTGGAGCAAGATCGCACAGGCGGGCGGCGGTTTGATCCTGCCCGCGTTCGAGTCGCAGTGGAAGAACGACTTCTTCAAGAGCGACCCGAACTTCACGAACCTCGAGTCGCAGGTGCGCGACCCCACCGGCTACAACCAGCAGTTCTATCCCGGTCCGGTCACCGCAGGCGTGGACGGCGTCAGCGCACAGAAGGTAATCGAGAACATGATGGCCTCGATCATCCAGAAGGGTCAGAAAGTGGAGCCCGCCGTCAAGGACGCGCACGATCAGATGGTCAAAATCTTCGAGCAGTTCGGTATCAAGCAGTAATCTTTCCTGAAGGAACTGCATCGCGCCGTGGAGAAACCGGAGGTGTCTGCACCTCCGGTTTCGTGCATCCGACGCATTGTGCCCGTACCGATGTATGAAGTAATGTATGACTTGACGCACACCGGGATCGCTTATAGATTGATGCGTAGTACGTTCTCACACATGGACGAGCGATCATCGCCTACTTTTTGCGGTCATGCGCGAGGGCGATGCGAAGGAGCAACAGCAATGGCAGTCACCCTCCCGGAGCGGCTCAAGGTCAAAGATATGATCGTCGTAGACGCAGACGTGCATGTGACAGACACGCCCGCATTCCTCGCGCCGTACTGCGATATGCCGTGGCGCAAATCGCTGGAAGCCTACGAGGGGATGCCGATGCGCTACCTCGACATCCCCGGCTTCGCACCGAACCTCAAGCTCGACCCGCCGATTCCCGGCGGACATGCCCCGCGATCCGTGCTCACCCCGAAGCAGATGCGAACCGAACTCTCCGGGTTGGGTGTGGACATTGCCGTGTTGTTCCCCGACAACCTCCTCCAACTCGCGCCGATCCCGAATACGGAGTACGCGACGGCGGTGATGCACGCGTATAATCGCTGGCTCACCGCAGAATGGCTCGATGAACCGGGGATGTACGGCGCGATGCTCGTTGCCCCCCAGAACCCGGCAGCAGCGGCGAAAGAGATCGAGGCATACGCGGGCAATCCCCGTATCGTCGCCATTTATTTGCCAACGGCAGGTGTCCACCCGCTCTGGGGCGACCGCAAGTACGACCCGATCCTCGCGGCGGCAGAGGCGTGCGACCTGCCGGTGCTGCTTCACAGTGTCACGATCATTACGCCGCAGTTTCCGTACCAACTTGACCAGTTCGAGAACCATTTCGCACGCCAGATGCTCTCGCACTCGTTTGCGATGATGGCAAACCTTGTCAGCATCATGCATACCGGTGTCCCGGCACGATACCCGAAATTGAAAGTTGGGTTTACCGAGGCGGGCGTGGCGTGGGTACCCTACATGATGTGGCGGTTGGATAAATATTGGAACGAATACCGCCGTCAGGTCCCGTTCCTCGAAAAGCGTCCGAGTGATTACATAAAAGAACAGATGTGGTTCGCCACACAGCCCGTCGAGGAACCCGACGACCCGAACGATCTGGTAACAACGATCAAATTGTACGACGGCGAGAATCGCACCCTGTTCGCTTCCGACTGGCCGCACCACGACTTCGACCATCCCAAGAGCGTGATGAACTTGCCGATGTCACCAGAAATGAAGCGCAAGATCATGGGCGGCAACGCGCTCGAATTGTTCAAGATTCCCGTTCCTGCGGGGAAGATCGCCTAGCGGTGCCGTCTGCTGCCTCCCCTCGTATACGATATGTACGAGGGAGGAGCGGCACACTGTGCACATTTCCGGGGAGAAGGTTTTCGTGGCAGAACACACTATCGGACCAGCGACCGAGTTGCCACCGGGGACGCACCGGGTCGTGAAGATTCGGGGCGTGGAAATCGGCGTGTTCAATGTGAACGGCACATACCATGCGCTGCCGAGCGTCTGTCCGCACCAGTTCGGACCGCTCTGCGAAGGCACCGTCAATGGCACGACGCGCTGCAATGCCAGCACGGATTGGAAATTTGCGTGGGTACGCGATGGCGAAATTGTCACCTGTCCATGGCACGGGTGGGAATACGACATCGCCACCGGGCAAAATCTCGCCCGGCCGAAAGTTCGTATCCGCACCTACCCCGTTGTGGTTGATGACGCGGGGCAGGTCGTCGTCACGCTGTAGCCATCGGAAATATTTGCCCCGCCTCGCTGTCGTCGTGTATCCTGTCTTCTATGCGACTGCTTTTTTTCGGGCGTCTCGTCCGGCACGTATCATTATCTGCGCTGTTCTTGCTGCTGCTGTTGCCCACCGCGTCGGCATCAGCAATGCCGCAGAGAGAATCCGCGCCGCCTCCGCCCCCG
>JBBRMX010000092.1:0-11720 GCA_038230615.1 Thermomicrobiales bacterium
CAAGCAGGGCGCAAATGTCGAGAAATTGCGTGCCACGATCAAGCGAGTCATGAAGCGTGATGTGCATCTGAAGATCGAAGAGATCAAGACGCCGGAACTCGAAGCGCGGCTCGTTGCAGAGAACATCGCTGAGCAACTCGCCCGCCGTGTGGCATACCGCCGTGCCATGAAGCACGCGGTGTCGCAGGCGATGCGGCGCGGTGCGAAGGGGATCAAGGTACGTCTCGGTGGCCGGCTTGGTGGTGCGGAAATGTCCCGCGCCTTGACGGAAAAAGATGGGCGCATTCCGCTGCACACGCTGCGGGCAAACATTGATTACGCCGTCGTCCACGCAGGCACGACCTACGGTCGAATCGGTGTGAAGGTCTGGATTTATAAGGGCGATGTCATCCCGGAACGCGCGACGCGCGACACCGGGGCAATCGCAGCGGATTAGGGGAGCGCGAGCTATGTTGTTGCAGCCGAAACGCACAAAGTTTCGCCGCGTACATCGTGGTCGCCGCAAGGGTGAAGCCCATCGCGGTATCACGGTGGCGTTCGGGGAATATGGGTTGGTCGCCACGGGCAATGCGTGGGTGACGAGCAACCAAATCGAGTCCGCACGTCGTGTCGTGACGCGGTATACGCGCCGTGGTGGGAAGTACTGGATCCGCATCTTCCCCGATAAATCGGTGACGAAGAAGCCAGCAGAAACCCGCATGGGTTCCGGCAAGGGCGCACCCGATCATTGGGTAGCAGTCGTGCTGCCGGGGCGCGTGCTGATGGAAGTTGGCGGTGTCCGCGAGGAGCAAGCACGAGAAGCGTTGACTATCGCGGGACACAAGTTCCCGATGGGGACGAAGATCGTCAAGCGCGAGTTCGCGGAGGGCGAGACGATTGACATCGGGCGCAAGGCGGAAGCCCGTGCTGCGATGCGTGCGGGTGGGGCAGCGACGGCGGAGAGTAATGCCGCCGACGAAGCCGCTGAAGCAAGCGGGAAGGAATAACCGATGCGGCTTGAAGAAATCCGCGCTCTGTCCGATAACGACCTCGTCGTACGTCGGAACGAGTTGAAGGAAGAGGGAATGCGGATGCGGTTCCAGCTGGCGACGAACCAGCAGACCAGTTCCGCTGCGGTACGCACCGCGAAGAAGGACATCGCACGCATCAACACGATCCTGCGTGAGCGGGAAATCGCGGAAGAAATCCAGCAGGCGCTGGCGCAGTAATCGAGGAGACGGTTGATGGTAGCGGAGAACGAGAACGAAAGCATCACGGCTGAGACGCCTGCCCGCAAAGGGCGGACTATGAAAGTCGGGCGCGTCGTGTCGGACAAAATGGAGAAGACCGTTGTGGTCGCAGTAGACTTCACGGTGCAGCACCCGCTGTACAAGAAGGCGATGCGCCGCACGCACAAGTTCAAGGCGCATGACGAGCAGAACACCTGCAAGATCGGCGACCGGGTTCGCATCGAAGAGACGCGCCCGATTAGCCGCGACAAGCACTGGATCGTGCGCGAAGTCCTCCAGTCCGTTGATCAGCGATAAGAACGGGAGGAACGGACAATGATTCAGCCAGAATCGCGATTGCGTATCGCGGACAACTCCGGGGCACGGGAAATCCTGTGCATTCGGGTGTTGGGTGGTTCAAAGGTCAAGTACGGCGGCGTCGGTGATGTCATCATCGGTGCGGTCAAGCAGGCGCAGCCCGGTGCTGCGGTGAAAAAAGGCGACGTGGTACGTGCGGTCATCGTGCGAACTGCGAAAGAGTATAACCGCCCGGACGGGTCGTCCATCCGGTTCGATGACAATGCGGCGGTACTCATCAATGCGGCAGGCAACCCGCGTGGAACGCGCGTGTTCGGGCCGGTGGCGCGGGAAATCCGCGAGGCGGGGTATCTTCGCATCGCGTCGCTCGCGCAGGAAGTACTGTAAAAGGAGCGAGCAATGCGGAAGATTCGTCGCGGCGACGAGGTGATTGTCATCTCTGGTCGCAACAAAGGGCAGCGGGGCCGGGTGCGAATGGTCGTGCCGGACAAAGACCGTGTGGTGATCGAGGGCGTGAATATCGTCAAGCGGCACCGCGCACGCGGTCGGGCGCGGCAGTCGGGCATCATCGAGATGGAAGCCCCGCTGCATGTGTCCAATGTGATGTACTGGTCGGATCGTGCCAGCAAGGGCGTGCGCGTGCATGTCAAGCAGGACGAGAACGGCAAAAATATCCGTTTCTACACGCATAAAGGTGAGGAATTCCTCATCGAGAATGCGCCGGAAGGGTAATTAGGAGGCTATGGTGGCACAGGCAGCAGAGACCGGCGCAGACACGCCCCGTGTAGTGCCGCGTCTGCGGCGAGCGTATGACGAATCCGTGGTACCGGCACTGACGGAGCAGTTCAACTACTCCAACCGGATGCAGGCACCGAAGATCGAGAAGATCGTCATCAATATCGGTATGGGCGAGGCGGTTGGCAATGCGAAATCCCTCGATGCCGCCGTGGGCGACCTACGGTTGATTACCGGGCAGAAGCCGGTAATCACACGGGCGAAACGCTCCATCGCGCAGTTCAAAATCCGCAAGGGGATGCCGATTGGCGTCATGATTACCCTGCGGGGAGCGCGGATGTATGAGTTTTTGGATCGCCTGTACAATGTGGCGTTGCCCCGCGTACGAGACTTTCGTGGATTGTCGCCGGATGCGTTCGATGGTCGCGGGAATTACACGCTCGGTCTCAAGGAACAATTGATCTTCCCGGAGATCGAGTATGACAAGATTGATCGCGTGCGTGGGATGGAAATCACGTTCGTGACAACCGCGAAGACCGACGCGGAGGCCCGGCGGCTATTGGAATTGCTTGGCATGCCGTACTCCCGCCCGCAGGGGCAAGTCGGCAGCGTCCACCGCGTCGTGTAAAGGAAACTGAGAGATGGCGAAAGAATCGTGGATCGTCAAAGCGAACGCAACACCAAAGTTCGAAGTGCGGGGCTACAACCGTTGCAAATTGTGTGGTCGGTCGCGCGCGTATATGCGGAAGTTCGGCATGTGCCGCATCTGCTTCCGCGAGATGGCGTCGTCGGGCAAATTGCCCGGTGTCACCAAGGCATCGTGGTAGGGGAGGCGAACGATGAGTGTCAATGATCCGGTTTCGGATATGCTTACCCGCATTCGCAATGCAGGCATGATGCGCCACGCGGAGGTTGTTATGCCCTCTACGAAGGTGCTGGTTCAGATCGCGCGGATCCTCAAGGAGGAAGGGTATATCCACGAGTACCGCGTGTTGGAGAAGTCGCCGCAGAATGCGCTGGCACTTCGGTTGAAGTACGACGCCGAACGGGCGCATGTGATCCGCGAGATCAAGCGCGTCTCCAAGCCCGGTCTGCGTATCTACCGCAAGCGTGAGAGCATCGAGCGCGTGCGGAACGGTCTCGGTACCGCAATCGTGACGACCTCGCAAGGGATGATGACGGGGCGCGAGGCGTTCCGGCGCGGTGTCGGTGGCGAACTGATCTGCACGATTTACTAGTGGTCAGTGGCCGGTAGTGTCTACCGGCTACGAGGAGGGTTCGAGAATGTCCCGAATCGGCATCCGACCGATTGCGATTCCGAATACCGTCACCCTCGACATCGAGGGCCGGAACGCGACGGCGAAAGGGCCGCGTGGCACGCTCTCACGCGTGCTGCCGCCCGATATGATCTACGAGCGCGAAGGCGACACGCTGCATGTAAAGCGTCCGTCCGAGGGGCGAGTTCACCGCGAGTTGCACGGTCTCACGCGCACACTGGTGGCGAACATGGTCGAGGGGGTCTCCACCGGGTTCCGCAAGGAGCTGGAGATCAACGGCGTCGGCTATCGTGCGGCGATGGACGGCAAAGACCTCGTGTTGACGGTCGGTTACTCACACCCGGTGCGCTTCACGCCGCCGGAAGGCCTCGCATTTGCGGTAGACACGCCGCTGCGGGTCGCGGTACTCGGCAGTGATAAAGAGATGGTCGGCGAGTACGCGGCACGCATCCGCAAAGTGCGCCCACGGGAGCCGTACAAGGATAAGGGCATTAAGTACCTTGGCGAATGGACGCGCCGCAAGGCGGGTAAGACCGGCGGCAAGGGCAAGAAGTAATGCGGGAGAAGTACTGAGCAGCGAGGTGCCGGTAACGAGGCGACATCATAGCTTGTCTCGTTACTCGCCACTCGTCGCTCGATACTTTCCCCCTGTGATCCGGCACCGGCCCGCGTGGACGGGCACGGAATAAAAGGAGCGATGGCACCATGCCGATGCAACGACTGAAAGTACGTAAAGCACTGACCCCGCGCGAGAAGCGGCATCGCCGCGTACGTGCGAAGGTTTCCGGGACGCCGTTGCGCCCCCGGTTGAATGTCTTCCGCTCGGCGAAGCACATCTACGCGCAAGTGATTGACGATGTGCAGGGGCATACCCTCGTCGCGGCGAGCGACGCGGACCCCGGTGTGCGTGAGCGCGTCTCGGACGGCATGACCAAGACCGACAAGGCGAAACTTGTCGGGCAGGTTGTCGCGGAACGGGCGAAAGAAGCAGGCGTCGCGCAGGTCGTTTTCGACCGGGGCGGCTTTCTCTATCACGGGCGCGTGCAGGCACTGGCGGACGGCGCACGCGAGGGCGGTCTCGATTTCTAAGCGAGTGGTCTGTAGTCGGTATTCGGTGGTTCACGCCGGAGACTGGGAGTGTTCCTCCGACTGCTGGCTGCTCCCTGCTGACTACTCTTCAGGGAGGTAGCAAACACAATGGCACGGATTGATCCGTCACAGATGGGTGAAATGGAAGAGCGCGTGGTACAGATCAACCGCGTTGCGAAGGTGCAAAAGGGCGGGCGTCGCTTCAACTTCTCCTCTATCGTCGTCGTTGGCGACGGCAAGGGGCATGTTGGCGCGGGGATGGGCAAAGCGGGCGAAGTCCCGGAGTCCATCCGTAAGGGCGTCGAAGAAGCAAAGCGCAATGTGATCGCTGTAAAGATGGAGGGAACGACGATCCCCCATGAGGTGCAGGTGACATTCGGTGCGTCGAGTGTTCTCATTCGCCCCGCTCGCCCCGGCACCGGGGTCATTGCGGGCGGTGGCGTGCGTGCTGTGATGGAAGCGGCGGGCGTGCGCGATGTCGTGACGAAGACGCTCGGCTCGACGAACTCGGTCAATGTGGTGCGGGCGGCTATCAAAGCATTGGACGCGCTCGAATCGGTCGAAGACGCAGCGGCGCGGCGCGGCAAGCCCGTGTCGTACTTCGGGCGTCGGAAGAACAAGGAACTCGCCGAGCAGGCAGAGAACAGCGCGGCATCCTAGCCGCGGTCGCCCCCAATCGCATCGGGGGCGAGAGCGAGCAGGGGAACAGAGAGGGATACGATGGCAGAGAGCAACGCGGCGATGGTGCGCGTCAAATACACAAAGAGTTCGATTGGGTACGCACAGGACCAGAAAGATACGGTCTTTTCGCTCGGTTTGCGCAAGATGCAGCAGATCGTCGAATTGCCGGACACGCCCGCAGTGCGCGGCATGATCTTCAAAGTCCGCCACCTTGTCACCGTCGTTGACGCTGGCACGGAGAAGGGATAGCACATCATGCAGCAGCACGATCTCACACCGAACAAGGGATCACACCGCGAGCGCAAGCGCGTCGGGCGCGGTATCGCGGCAGGGCAAGGCAAGACCGCCGGCCGCGGTACAAAGGGGCAGGGCGCACGTTCCGGGCCGAATGTCCGGCGCGGATTTGAAGGTGGTCAGAACCCGATCTACATGCGGATGCCGTACAAGCGCGGGTTCAAGAACCTCTTCAAGCAGCCGTTTGCGGTCGTCAATGTCGCACGGCTCGAAGAACTGTTTGCGGCGGGTGACGAGATCACGCCGGAAGTGCTCGTTGCGCGGCGGCTCGTCACCGATAAAGTGCTGAAGCCGGGTGCAGGCGTCCTCAAGGGCTGGCAGGTCAAAATCCTCGGTGATGGCGACATCACCAAGCCCTTGACGGTGCGCGTTCATCGCGTGACTGCATCGGCGAAGGAGAAGATCATCGCGGCGGGCGGCACGGTCGAGGAGACCGCAGTTGTTGCCGAGGACGAAGACGAAACCGAGACCGAGACTGAAACCGACGAGACGACCGAAGAATAACGACGGGCAGCGCGGCGGGTTTGCATCTTTGCACCGTCGCGTTGCTGTTCGTATCTGATGCTCCTGATTGCGTAAGGGGACACGGCCCGATGTTACAAGCCGTTTTCAATGCGTTCCGCATCCCGGACCTGCGAAAGAAAATCCTGTTCACCATTGCCATGTTGCTGGTGTTCCGGCTGATCGCGCACATCCCGTTGCCGAATGTGGACCGCGCCGCGCTCGACCGGCTGTTCCGCGATAATGCCTTCCTCGGCACGCTGAACCTCTTTTCCGGCAGTGCGCTGCGCTCGTTTTCCATCGCGGCGATGGGCGTCTATCCGTACATCACTGCCTCGATCATCACACAACTCCTCCAGCCGATCATCCCCAAGTTGGATGAGTTGTCCAAAGAGGGCGAGGCAGGACGTGCCAAGAACAACCGTGTGACACACCTGCTCACGGTGCCAATCGCGCTGTTGCAGGCATACGGGCAATTGCGGCTGGCAGTGGCAAACCAAGTCATCCCGATCAGCAAGTTTGGTTTGCTGAACGGCGACACGGTGCTGCCAACACTGGCAATGCTTTTCTCGATGGTAACGGCCTCGATGATTCTGGTGTGGATCGGTGAACTCATTACCGAGAACGGCATCGGCAACGGTGTCAGCATCATCATCTTCGGCGGCATCGTCGCGGGCGTGCCGGAAGCCGCACTCAACCTGTTCTCCGGTGGCTCATCGTTCAACCTCGTCTCTGTCATCTTGTTTGGAGCAATCGGCATCCTGACGATTGTCGGGATCGTGCTCATCAACGAGGGGCAACGGAAAATCCCGGTGCAGTATGCGCGGCGCGTACGCGGGCAGCGGCAGTATGGCGGGCAGGCAACGACGATTCCCCTGCGCGTGAACTCGGCGGGCATGATCCCGCTGATTTTCGCAGTGAGTATCATGATTCTGCCCTCGACGATTGCAAACTTCCTGTCCGCATCGGATCGTGGGTGGCTGCGTGAGGGGTCGCGGCAGGTGGCGCGGTTGTTCGATCCCGGCAACCTGCCGTATCAGATCGGCTACTTTGTGCTGGTCGTTGGCTTCACATACTTCTACACGCTTGTGGTGTTCAACCAGCAGAATCTGCCGGACAGTTTGCAGAAGAATGGCGGGTTCATCCCCGGCATCCGTCCCGGTCGCCCTACTTCGGATTACCTGACGAAGGTACTGACGCGCATTACGCTCGCTGGTGCACTCTTCCTCGGTCTGGTGGCGGTATTGCCGTACGTGACGCAGCGCATCACGGGCATCACGCAACTTGGCTTGGGGAGTACCGCGCTACTGATCGTCGTCGGCGTGGCGATAGATACGATGCGCCAGCTCGAATCGCAATTGCTGATGCGGAACTACGAGGGCTTCATTCGGTGAGCACACGTACGCATGTCAATGTGCTTTTCTTCGGTCCTCCGGGGGTGGGGAAAGGGACGCAGGCGGCACTGGTCGCATCGCAATTGCACCTCGCGCATGTCTCGACGGGCGAACTCTTTCGCTACCATGTACGCGAGAATACGCCGCTCGGCCAGCGTGTGGATGCCATCATGAAGTCTGGTGCGTATGTGCCGGACGAGATCACGGTGGAGATGTTGAGCCAGCATCTTATCTCGCTCTCTCGTGAGCAGCCGGAGTTGCGCGGCGTCATCTTCGATGGCTTCCCGCGTACCGTGCCGCAGACGAAATCGCTCGATGCATTTCTTGCAGAGCGCGGCGAGCAGGTAGATGCGGTGATTTATCTGGATGCGCCGCAGGCAGTGTTAGTGGAGCGTATCACGAGCCGGGGACGTGCGGATGATACCGCCGATGCGGTGAAAACGCGCCTCACCGTCTACGCGACGCAGACCGAGCCATTGCTGGCACGCTATCAGGAGCGCGGCACATTCGTTGCACGCTTGAATGGCGACGATGCCATCGCGCATGTAACCGCTGCGGTTGTTGCTGCACTCGCGCCGTTCTTCTCAGTAGGGGCGGCGTAATGGCACGCAGGGTGATGACGATGAAATCGTCGCGCGAGATCGCGGCGATGCGGGCGGCGGGCAAAGTGACGGCGCAAGCGTTGGAGACGATGAAAGCGGCAATCCGACCGGGCATCACGACCGCAGAGATTGACGCAATCGGCGAGTCATTCATCCGCAGCGCAGGCGCAACGCCGTCGTTCAAGGGATTGTACGGCTTTCCCGGCAGCGTCTGCATCGCGGTCAATGATGAGGTGGTACACGGCATTCCGGGGCGCAAGAAACTGGCGGAAGGCGATATTATCTCGCTCGACACGGGTGCATTCCTCAATGGCTGGCACGGCGACGCGACGATTACCGTGCCGGTTGGGGAGATCAGCGAGGAAGCGCAACGGCTCGTGCAGACCACGTACGAAGCATTGGCAGCAGGAATCGCGCAATGCCGCCCCGGGAACCGGATGGGCGATGTCGGTCATGCTATCCAAGAGTACGCGGAGTCGCGCGGGTATGGAGTCGTGCGGCAGTATGTCGGTCATGCGGTCGGGCGCAAGTTGCACGAAGACCCGCAGGTGCCGAACTTCGGTGAGCCGCATCGTGGGGTCGTCCTCCGACGGGGCATGGTGTTGACGATTGAGCCGATGCTGACGATTGGCAGTTGCGAGACGCACACGCTTGAGGACAAATGGACAGTCGTGACCGACGACGGCAAATGGGCGGCACAATTCGAGCATACTGTCGCGGTGACCGATGACGGGCCGGAAATCTTGACGCTCCCCTAGCGCGGGGAGGCGGGATGTGGTACGATACCTATTCCGCTGAAATGTCGGCGGAATTTGCGTGAGTTGAAGAAGAGGGCGACGTTTGGCGAAGAAGAAAGACGTAATCGAGGTCGAGGGGAAGATCACCGAGTCCCTCCCGGACGCGATGTTCCGGGTGGAGCTGGAGAGCGGGCACGCGGTTCTCGCGCACATTTCCGGGAAGATTCGGTTGAACTTCATTCGTATCCTCCCCGGAGACCGCGTGCTCGTCGAATTGTCGCCGTACGATCTCACACGAGGTCGCATTACGTACCGGTATCGGTAAGAGTGGGGAAGGAAGGCGCATGGCACGGATCGCCGGTGTAGACATTCCACGGGAGAAGCGAGTAGAAATCTCGTTGACCTACATCTATGGTATTGGCCCGACCACGAGCAAGAAGCTGCTCGACCGCACCGGCATCAGCCCGGACACGCGCGTGAACCAGCTTACCGATGACGAGGTGAACCGCCTGCGCGACATCATCGAGAAAGAGATGATTGTCGAGGGCGATTTGCGCCGTGAAGTGGCGATGAATATCAAGCGGCTGATTGACATCAACTGCTATCGGGGTATCCGGCATCGTCGTGGTCTGCCATTGCGCGGGCAACGGACGAAGACCAATGCACGCACGCGCCGTGGGCCGCGCCGTGCAGTCGCGGGCAAGAAGAAGGCAACGAAGTAGTAGCCGGATCGCGACGCCAGTGCGGGAATGCATTGGTCGCTGTATGCCCGGTTGCTGGCTGGTTTCAGAGGAGGAAACGCGCAGATGACAGAACGACGAGCACGGGGGACACGAGGTGGTAAGAACCGCGTACGCCGACGCGACCGGAAGAACATTCCGCGCGGGCGTGCATATGTGCAGTCCACCTTCAACAACACGATCATCACGCTGACCGATCCGCAGGGAAATGTTCTGTCGTGGGGCAGCGCGGGATCGTCCAACTTCAAAGGCTCCCGCAAGAGCACGCCGTACGCGGCGCAGGTTGCTGCGGAGGGCGCGGTGCGTCGTGCGATGGAGCATGGCTTGCGGCAAGTAGAAGTGTTTGTGAAGGGGCCGGGGAGCGGTCGGGAATCGGCAATCCGGGCATTGCAGTCCACGGGCTTGCAGGTGCTGACGATCACCGATGTAACACCGGTACCGCACAACGGGTGCCGCCCGCCGAAGCGTCGGCGTGTCTGATCCATCTCGTCTCGTCTCGTCGTAACTGTCGGCGTGTGTTCTCCCGCACTGCGGGGTATATCAATAAGGAGGCTGGTAGCGGTGCTAGACATTGCACAGCCAAAAGTAGACCTTTCAAAAAGCGGGCATAATTACGCGCGGTTTGTGGTTGAGCCGCTCTCGCCCGGTTATGGCACGACACTTGGCAATGCGCTCCGGCGTATTCTGCTTTCGTCGTTGCCCGGTACTGCGATCTCGAAGATTCGCATCAGCGATGTCTGGCACGAGTTCAGTACGATCCCACATATCCGCGAGGATGTGACCGAGATCGTGCTGAATGTGAAGCGCATCCGCTTGCAGAGCAACAACAGCCTTCCGGAGACGCGCGTGCGCCTCTCGTGGCAGGGCGAGGGCGTTGTGACGGCAGGCGATATTGCGTGGCCCTATGAGATCACCTGCGTGACGCCGGAAGTCGTTATCGCCAACATTACGGAACCCGAAGGCGCACTGGAGATTGATTTCACGGTGGAGCGCGGGCGGTCGTACCGCTCGGCAGAGGCGGCAGAGAATCTGTCCCTCGGCGAGATCCCGGTGGATGCGATCTTTACACCGATCCCGCGGGTAAACTTCGTGGTGGAGCATACACGTGTTGGTCACATGACCGATTACGACCGCCTGATTCTGGAAGTCTGGTCGGACGGCACGATTGACCCGAGCGAAGCCCTGCGACAGTCCGCGCAAATCCTTACGGAACACGCGCAACTGATCGTGGACTTTGCGAGCGGTGGTGTCGAAGAGCCCGCCAGCATTGGGCCATACGTGACGCCGGAAGCGGAAGCAAAACCGCTGGCAGAACTCGGGCTTTCGTCCCGCGTGCTCAACGCACTGCGGAGCCAGAAGATCGAGCGCGTTGGGCAGGTCCTCAAGATGAACCCGGACGATCTCATGGGTATCCGCAACTTCGGGCCGAAATCATTGTCGGAGTTGCAGGAGAAGTTGCAGGTTAGTGGCTTCCTCGGCGCGAACCGGCGGCTTATCCCGGATAGCGACGATCTGTTTGAATTGGAAGACGGCAGCACCGACGACGATGACGCTGAGGCGTAGAAACGTGGAATGGGCGCGTCGTCCATTTGTGCGATAAAGGGGGATTACGGTGCGGCATCGGAAAGCGGGGCGTCACTTTGGGCGCAACTCCGGTCAGCGCAAGGCACTCATGCGGGGGCTTATCAACAGCCTCATCTTGAACGAGCGCATCATCACGACCGAAGCGAAGGGAAAGAATGTCCAACCGCAGGTAGAGAAGATCATCACCATCTCGCGGGAAGACACGGAGGCGCATCGCCGTCTCGTGATGAGCAAGCTGGATAACCCGCTTGCGACCTTGAAGTTGTTCGAGGAAGTCGGGCCGCGCTTCGAGGGGCAGCCGGGCGGATACACGCAGTTGTTCCATCTCGGTCAGCGGCAGGGCGACGGCGCACCGATGGTCGTACTCCGGTTGATGGAGTAGCGGCGCACAGTGCCACGGCTCCGATTGACGCTGGCGTATGACGGTGCGGGGTTTGCAGGGTCGCAGATGCAACCAGATGTGCGGACGGTGCAGGGTGTACTTGATACTGCGCTGCACATGCTGGACGAAAATGCGACCCGCCCGGTCTTTGCGGGACGTACCGATACCGGGGTTCATG
>JBBRMX010000093.1:0-11664 GCA_038230615.1 Thermomicrobiales bacterium
CTATTGCACCCGCTTCCCGTACCGCAAGCGTCCGTTCATTTTCATGAATGCCGTCGGGGTTGCGGGGGATGTGGACACATTGCTGCACGAAGCGGGACATGCCTTTCACGGCTTTGCGGCGCAAGAAGCGCAGCCCTTTTTGTGGCAGCAACATGCCGGTATGGAGATGGCGGAAGTCGCTTCGATGGCGATGGAACTGCTCACCGCGCCCTATCTGGCAGAGCGCGACGGCGGCTACTACACCGACGCTGACGCCCGCCGCGCCCGCTACGATCACCTCGCGGGCATCCTCACCAGCCTCGCACATATCGCCAGTGTGGATGCCTTCCAGCAGTGGATTTACACGAGCGGCGAGGGCGCGAATGCCGACGCCCGCGATGAGGCGTGGCTCCGCATCCGCGCCCGCTTCGAGCGCGGTGTGGACTGGAGCGGGTTGCGGGCAGAGCGGGTAGCGCGGTGGTATCGCCAGTTGCACATCTTCCTCGTGCCGTTCTACTATATCGAGTACGGCATCGCGCAGGTTGGGGCATTGCAGGTCTGGCGCAATGCCCTTACCAATCACGCCGATGCGCTGGCGGCATATCGTCGCGCCCTCGCGCTCGGCGGCACGAAACCATTGCCGGAGTTGTATGCTGCCGCAGGCGCGAAACTCGCCTTCGATGCGGAGACGATGGGCGCACTCGTCTCCCTCGTTGAAGAACGGATGGCGGAACTGGGGGACTGAAACCCGTGTCGTTCACCGATCAGACGCCCTATGCGCTGCGGTGCGAATGGGGCGCGGCGGGTGTGCGCCACCTCGCACCCCACGCCAACACCGTCGTAATCGTGGATGTGTTGAGTTGGACGACCGCAGTAGACATCGCGGTGTCACGCGGGGCGGTCGTGCTGCCATATCGCTGGCGCGACGCCACTGCTGCTGCCTACGCCGCCGACCATCGCGCCCTGCTTGCTATGGGACGCGATGCATCGGCGGCGCATCCGTATAGCCTCTCGCCCGCGTCGCTCACCGCGATTCCGGCGGGAACGCGCCTCGTATTGCCCTCGCCTAATGGCTCTACGCTCGCCTTTCTCGCCGCCGAGCGGGGCGCGGTTGTCATGGCTGCGTGCGTACGGAATGCGGCGGCGGTGGCGCGGGCGGCGCACATACGCGGTGGAATCATCGCGGTCATCCCGGCGGGCGAACGGTGGCGCGACACACCCACTCCTGACGATACCACCGACGACCGCGACACCTTGCGCCCCGCGTTGGAAGACTGGCTCGGTGCGGGCGCGGTGCTCGATGCTCTCGCTGCGCTCGACCCCGCTGCAACTCTCTCGCCGGAAGCAGCGGCGGCGGTTGCGACCTTTCGTGCGCTTGCCGCCGACCTCCCCGCCGTCATTGCCGCGTGTGCATCGGGGCGCGAACTGACCGAGGCGGGAGACGCTGCCGATGTCGTATTGGCAACCCAACTCAATGTGAGCACGACCGTTCCGCTGTTGCGTGGTGGGGAACTCACGGGGTAGCACGAGGCTTCGGCATTCAGCCGAACACCGTCACATCGCGGCACGTCACCCCTTCCTTCCGAGGGAAGGGATAGAAAAAGGATCATATACGACCCGTTCGGTTGCGTTCTGGCTTGACTTGGCTCCTGCAAAGGTATCCTGCGAATGTGAGAGACTGCCATGGAGATAGACATCACCGGGAGGTGTCATACCGATTCCCGTTGAACCGATCCTGTTCGCACCGCGCGCGGATGCGTCTCGTGTCCCGCTCTCGTTGGCGGAGTTATTCCGGTGGGTGTGAGAGGAGCGGCATTATGGCGTGGTGATGGCCCGCACGGAACCCCGGCGCACTTTCTACGGCGACGCTTGACGTACGACGCAAATATCGTGATAATCGTAGCGTATTTTGCTGATCGCTTACCCGTTCCCCGAACACTGCTGCGGAGGAATCATGCATATAACTGAGCGCACCGACCCCGCGACGACCATTCCGGCCTCACCAGCCTCGCCGACGCCGATCACCGTGGCGCACGGCGACGGCATCGGCCCGGAGATCATGGATGCCGTGCTGCACATCTTGCGGGAAGCGGGGGCGGCACTGGCAATCGAGACAGTTGAAATCGGCGAACGCGTCTACCGCCGGGGCAACACGGCGGGGATTGAACCCGAAGCTTGGGAGTCGCTCCGGCGCACGAAGGTTTTCCTCAAGGCACCGATCACCACGCCGCAGGGGGGCGGGTTCAAGAGCTTGAACGTTACTGTGCGCAAAAGCCTCGGGCTATACGCGAATGTGCGCCCGTGCGTGGCGTACGCGCCGTTCGTCGCCACCAAACACCCCGGCATGGACGTGGTGATCGTGCGCGAGAACGAGGAGGACGTGTACGGCGGCATCGAGCACCGTGAGACGGACGAAGTGTACCAGTGCCTCCGGCTCATCTCGCGCCCCGGCACGGAAAAGATCATCCGCTATGCCTTCGAGTATGCGCGACGCAACAACCGTAGGAAGGTCGCGTGCTTCACCAAAGACAACATCATGAAAATGACCGACGGCCTCTTCCACACCGTGTTCGCGGAGATCGCGGCGGAGTACCCGGAGATCGCGCACGCGCATCAGATCGTGGACATCGGTGCGGCGCGGCTCGCAGACACACCCGAAGCCTTCGACGTGATCGTGTTGCCCAATCTCTACGGCGATATTCTGAGCGATGTGGCGGCGCAGATCGCGGGCAGCGTGGGTCTTGCGGGAAGCGCGAACATCGGCATGCACGCCGCGATGTTCGAGGCGATCCATGGCTCCGCACCCGACATCGCGGGGCAGGGCATCGCCAACCCGTCGGGGCTGCTCCTCGCGGCGGTCATGATGCTCGTGCATATCGGGCAGCCGGAAACAGGGATGCGCGTACACAACGCGTGGTTGCGGACGATTGAGGAAGGAGTGCATACCGCCGACGTGTACACGGACGGGACGAGCCGCGCCCGTGTGGGCACGCGGCAGTTTGCGGAGGCCGTGGTGGCACGCCTCGGACAGCAGCCGGAATACTTCGCGCCGGTACGCTACTTGCCGCACGACCCGCATGCTGCCGCGCACGACGCGGCGGTTGCAGCAGCGCATGCAGCGGTCGTCCGCCCCATCGCCCGCAAGGAGTTGGTCGGGGTGGATGTCTTTCTCGACTGGCGGGGGGAGGCACGCTCCCCGGACGCGCTCGGCGCGGCTCTGGGGAGCGTGGAGAGCGATGATTTGCGGCTGGCGATGATCACGAACCGGGGCACGAAGGTCTGGCCCGATGGGTTGCCGGAAACCTTTTGCACGGATCACTGGCGTTGCCGTTTCATGGGGGACGGGGGCGGTATCACCCCTGCGCAGGTGATCGCGCTGCTCGCCCGGCTGGATGCAGCGGGGTTCGCCTTCATCAAAACGGAACACCTCTATACATTCGACGGGGAACCGGGCTACTCCTTGGGGCAGGGGCAGTGAGATGGCTCACGGCCCGGACATCTCACTCTCATGGGTGCCAGCGCACGATATGGTCGCTATGACGGCAGTTCCAGATACG
Source organism: Thermomicrobiales bacterium (assembly GCA_038230615.1). Classification (GTDB taxonomy): domain Bacteria; phylum Chloroflexota; class Chloroflexia; order Thermomicrobiales; family JALYUS01; genus JBBRMX01. The sequence goes on from JBBRMX010000093.1 coordinate 3,537, forward strand.
CGCTAGTAGGACATACAGGCTGCGCCACTCGTGAGAAACTCGACGGCTTTGGCGGCACCCGTGATCAATGCATTACCGACGAGCTTGTCTTCATCGAGGCCACGCCGCTTGAAGCAGGGGGAGCAGACCCAAATCTGACCGTCGTTGGCAATGAAAGTTTCGATCAATTCCGTGAGCGGCTTGAAGCCCTCCTCGTGGATAGCATCGCTGTACCCCTGCTGGCTAAGATGCACCGCCTCGGACGAGAGGAACACCGCCGTTTCCACGCCCGATGCCGCCGCTGCGTTGGCGACCACGAAGCCGATTGTTGCTTTGTCGGGATTGTCCTTCGCGTAGGTAATGCTAACCATCATCCGAGCCATCGTTGTTGCCTCTTTCTTTGGGATCATTTAATTACCCTTGCGGATGAAGTAATGTATCGGTTCGCCCCGGCGCAGGTCTCCGGTCGTCGCCACCAACTCGTTGTGTGTCATGCGGCACCACGCCGGGAGATCTTCGCGTGCGCCGGGATCGTATCCGACGACTTCCAGCACGGCTCCCGGAGCTAACGCCTTCATACGCTTCCGGATCACGACCAATAACGTGCCACAGCCCTCATGCCCGACATCGAGCGTCTCAGCGGGGGTAGGGGAAGACTCAGACACCGGTACCTCCTCGATTTCCCCATCCTGTCGCGCATCCATAACCAATATGGTGCGAGCGCGAATACAGACGACGCGCTACCACACGACCAAACATGTTTCGGTGCTCCGAACGCCCACGGCGCCGGCGATTCCCGTGGTCGTTCAGGTGCCGAGCGACTGCAGATCAGGGCTTTCGACATACGCGATCAGGTCGTAGTGTCCCGTCACCGCGTGGACCTGCGTGATCACTGACCCGTCCAACTCCATGCCGCGCAGTTCTTCGACCAATTCCTGCACCCGCGTCGGTTCTGCCTCGATGAGTACATAGGCATGAATCATCATTTCCTCCTGATCGTCCTTCTTCGCCAGCCGTTATCGGGCTATCTGTCGCTCCCAACGGGAGCGTCCGTTTATCCTCAGGTGAACGTTCGTAGCGGCACGCTGCCCGTGCGTGCCATGATGTCCATCTGTTGCTGGACCGTTTCCACCGCCCGGGCCAGCGGGAAAAGCTTCTTGCTCACCTGCATGTCGGCGTCGGTCGAGAGCGGGTGCCAGAAGATACCATCCAGATTCGCAGTCAACTCGGGAAGCAGGTTCGCCATGTCAAGGTCGAGGCCTTCCTTCGAGTACCCACGTTTGGCGAGGGGACGGATAAAGTGATCGTGCTCAGGGATACCGAGTTCCTCCCTGAGCAGGCGCAGCATATCGAGGTGATCTGCGTTGGCGGGCGTCTCGGTCGTGCCGATACGCACACGAAACCCCTCCGCTTGGAGCAGCCTGATCCCGGCAACCGTCTTCTCCCACGATCCCTTGCCGCGAAACGCGTCGTGATCCTCTGCCCGCCCGCCGTCAAGGCTGACTTGGACGATCAGGTTGTCGTTCGCGATAGCGATAAGCTTCTCCAATCGCGGCCCACGGAGAATCATCGCGTTGGTCAGAACGGTCGTTGGCACGATGGCCGACGAATAGGCGAGCATCGCGTAGATATCGGGCAGCAGAAACGGCTCGCCGCCCGTGAAGAAGACGTGTTCGAAGCCGAGTGCAACTGCTTCATCTACCAATTGCTGCACATTCGCCAATCCAATCGCCCGACGCGGCGCATTTGGACTCGATTTCGCCACGCAGTAAGCGCAGCGCAGGTTGCAATCGTAGTTGGTGTAAATCCAGAGTTTCCAAGGCATACAGGGCGTGACCCCGTCCGATGCCTCGTGGCGACTATCTTCGAGCACGGTCGTGGCACCCATCTCTATGTCCCCCCGTGGCGTAGTGATATGACCGACAGAATGTTATCCGGAACCCGCTGTGCTAGGCTATCAGCGACTTCTTACGAAAGTATCACGCGGTCTTCATAGCATACCACGATCATACAATGCTCCGAGTCGCGCACGCAATTCGTTGGCGTTATCCCAATGTAAGGATTGTCGGATAGGGTAGAGTACAGGAGGACGAAGGGTGATCTCGTGCAAGTGGAACGCGGAGAAACACCGGAGGCGGTGCGGCATGCAGCAGGCTGCTGACTTGCCCGATCCTCGGTCTTGGCCGGATGCGACTGGTCAGGCTTCATCACACAAGAAGGGAATGGCGCGATGAGCGATGCAGTGATAGCACAGAGCGATCAAGGGGAGCGGCGCGGTGCAATGGGTGAGGATCGGTTTCCAACGTGGCTCCCCACCGCGTTGATCGTCGCTGCACGCATCGTGCTTGCCTATCTCTTTTTCACCCAGCTCTTCTGGAAGTTGCCGCCCTCATTCAGTTGCCCGGACGATTTCCACTTCACGACCGCAACCGCGAACGGGAGCCTTATGCGGACAACAGGACTGTGCGACTGGATCGGCGTCGAGTCGGTCTGGGCGCAACGCCCCCACTCATTGCTGCGTGCGGGGGGATCAATTGGCATCCCCATCGGCTGGGCGTCGCGCATCAACGGGGTGTTCATTGACAACGTGGTCAAGCCAAATATCCGGTGGTTCGGTTGGCTGATCTGGGGGAGCGAAGCATTCATCTTCGTCAGTCTGTTCTTCGGCATCGTGAGCAGGTTGGGCGCGTTCGTCGCCATCGGTATGTCTGCCCAACTTCTGGTTGGTCTCGCCGGTATCAGCGACCCCTACGAATGGGAGTGGAGCTACAACCTCATCTTCCTGCTCTCCGTCTTGCTCTTTGCGTTCGCCCCCGGACGCATCTTCGGTCTTGATGCGCTGCTCCGGCCCCGATTGCAGGCTGCGGCAGCGAACGGAAATGGTGTCGCACGCTTCTTGCTGCTGCTGACCTGAGTACGATGTCCCCGTCTGTCGTACGCAACAAGGATTCCTCAGCGGCAGTAGTCTCCGGTGTGGGGTGCCTGAGATGCCGAAGACCGTCACATCGCGGCACGTCACCCCTTCCTTTCGAGGGAAAAGGTAGAAAGGATCATGTACGATCCGTCCGGTTGAGTTCCAGACCCTGTGCAAGCAGGTATCAGACAACCTTGCGTCCGCCCTTCGATTGACGGTGTAACGCGGGATAATCTGACGTCAGGTTGGGGTGCACCACATACTGACATCTTGCCAAGCGCTGCTCGTCACACCGATAGACGCAGCGGCCTCAGCGAACAATGTTTTCCCTTTCGCCAATCGACTCGGTGCATGGCGCGGTACGCCGATGTCAGCGATCCGTTACCGACCGTATCCGACCGCGCTCACCAGCTCGCGGTGCCGTGCATCCCTTGCACCCCGCGCAGCGCCTCGATCATGCCGAGGTGGCGGCTCACGTGGGTCAGGTGCGACAGCAGCACGTCCCCGACGACGTTCGCGCCGCCATACAGGTCGGTGCACGGCGCAACCAGGTCCTCCGTCCCGAGCAGCGACGTCCGCTCCTCGACCGCACCGAAGGCCCGGCGCGCATAGCCGAGCAACGCGTTGCGCGCGGGCAGCGGCAGCGCGGCGGCGACCGCGTCGTCCATGCCCATGCCCGTCTCGCCCTCGCCGAGCCGAGCCGCGGTGAGCCCCCACCGAGCGGCCAGCCCTTCGACCGCCCAGATCTCCTCCGCCGGACCCAGCCGCCGCAGCGCGGGGGTCAGCGTCGGCAGGCCCGCCTGCACCTTGTCCGCCCAGCGGGCGATGTGCCACAGATGAAACCGGATGGACGGCGCGCGCGGCCCCACCTGCGATCGCAAGGCATCTTCCTGCAGGTCCTCGGTTACGTGCAGCACCCCCGCGTGCGCCTTGGCGATGCGGACGCTGATCAAACGCTCCGGTGTCTCGGCCATTCTGCTTCTCCGATCAATAGGAAATGAGCCGCGCGCCCCCCCCTCGGGCAGACGCGCGGTGAGCGCACTGGCCGAGCGCGGGGACGGGCCAGTGCATTGCGGTGCCGCCCCTAGCCCTCTGCTGTCGTGCGGTCGATCATCGTCTTCACTTCGGACACTTGATTGGCGGGGAACCCGCCCTTCTGGGCATGCTCCCGCACCATCGCCTCATTCGGGGCGATGTAGACGCAGTAGATCTTGTCTCCGGTCACGTAGCTCTCCTGCCACTGGATCTGCGGTCCCATCTCGCTCAAGACGCCGCAGGAGGTCTGCGAGACTGCCTTGAGTTGTTCGGGCGACCAATCGCCGCAGCCGGGAATCTCACGTTCGATGACATACTTCGGCATGTGCCTCTCCTTTCGTACCCATCAGATGACAGCAGCGCGTTCTTTTCCGTGCTGATCAGTGAGTATAGTGACTGTCAGGGGAGAATACCAGCGTCGCCACGTCACCGTGTGACCCTACAATTCAGATCAGCGCACGCCTCGTCAGAGGTGGAGGCTCTCCCGCACTGCCGATGACGCGGGATATCCGTTTCTTGGCTATTGGACGGAGCAGAATGCGCGCGAGACGCGATAGCGGTGAGTGAATCGGTGCCGAGCGGGGAAACCGTTACTCTGACCGACGACGCAGCGATTTTGTCGCATCGAGAGTGCGGGAAAACCAACATAGGGTACACCCTAATCGGACATTGAGTGCTACACGGGGCAGTCTAGGAATATACCTCGTCGTGATCACCCACATCGAGCAGTTCGATCTCATGCTCTGTGACGCGGATGATGACGAGAAGCCGGTACGAGTGCGTGAGTCTAACGCCCGACATGCCACGCATTTTGCCCTTCAGTCCGTGAGTTTCCAGCGACGGGGCGTAGGGGTCGTGGCGCAGCAGGGTCAGCACCACCTCGAACTGCTCACGCACGTCAGGGTGCTGCTTGAGAAACTTGTGCGCGGCCTTCGTGAACCGCTTGGAGGTCACGAGCCGATAGGGAAGCGGGGGGGGGCACATCCCCGCCCCTACTCGTCGTCATCGTCGCCCGCCGCGTCAATTGCCGCCATCAGGTCGGCAATGCTGTCGAAGCGGAGCGCGCCGCCCGCCGCAATGTCGGCCTGCACCGCGAGCGCACGGGCAAGGGCTGCCTCGTAGAGTTCCGTCTGCATCCGGGCGTACCGCGCCGCGTCCATGACCACGTAGCGCGGCTCGTTGTGCGTGATGACATGCACCGGCCCCTGCGCGAGCAGTTCATCCACCGCACCGATGCCGCGCCGCTTGATCTCCTGTGCCGCAATCGCGTTCATTGCTTCTCACCTTTCCCCAGAAAAAACAATGCTGTTTCCGGCACTAAAAAGAGTACCACAACTGTCAACGCCACGCGTACGTGCGTGTTCCCGGCATCTCGGCAGCAGCGAGGCCGCAATCACTGCTACCGCAGGCGACATGGGTGAGGGGGTGACTGAATCTCTGCTGGCACTCATTGCTGGGACGGAAAGGCCTTCGTATGAGCGAGGAATTCTCGCAAACGTTCGTTTGTATGACATAAATGCAATGTTGTCGTGCTCCGGTGTCGAACTGTTCAAGGCGCGACCCCTACGGGTCGCGCCCCTTCGCATCGGAAGCTTCCTTGCACTCGTGTTTCGGCAGCATTCTCTGTGCTTTCTGCATTGCTTCGCATCTTCGCGGTGAAGATTTCCCCGCCCCGCCTGCCCAGTTTCGTCTGGACGCCCCGCTTTGCATTGTGCTATATTTCCTCTCCGTACACGTATGGGGAAAACAGCGCAAATACGAGGGGAAGTAGACAATGCAGATGACGGCGGCACCACGGTACCACCGGTTTATGGCCCTTCGCGCCCTTCGCATGCTGCTGTTCGCGCTGGCGACGGTAGTGCTGTTCGCCGCGCTCACGTTTGCGCCCGCAGGGGTGACGCCGGTGCGCGCGGCGGGCACAACCTACGTCGTCACGAGCACGGCGGACAACGCCAACGACGCGAACTGCACGATGGCGAGGTGCACGCTGCGGCAGGCAGTGAACGCCTCGAACGCCAACGACCCCGGTGCGGACAGCAACACGATTACCTTCGATACGACGGTGTTTCGCACCCCGCAGACGATCACGCTGACAATCGGGGAACTGACCCTCAACACCAACGTGACGATTACGGGGCCAGCAGTCGGGGTGACGGTGGCGCGTAGCACGGCGATGAACACGCCGCAGTTCCGCATCTTCCTCGTGTACAGTCCGACCGCGACGTTGAGCAATCTCACAATCAGTGGCGGCAACTCCGGAAACACTGACGGCGGCGGCGTGTTCATCTATACTGGTGGCTCCATAACGATCATGAACAGTACCGTGAGCGGCAATACCTCCCCCAGCATCGGCGGTGGCATCTACGTCGCATACGGTACGCTCAAGCTCGTGAACAGTACCGTGAGCGGTAACACTGCTACCTACGACGCTGGCGGCATCTTTGTCAATTTCCCGAGCAGGTTCGACAGCGGCGGCGTGATGCTGATGGTGAACAGCACCGTGAGCGGCAATTACGCGGGGGAAACCGGCGGCGGCATGTACAATAGCGGCACGCTGACGCTGGTGAACAGCACCGTGAGCGGCAACTCCGCTGGCACCGTAGGTGTTGGCCATACCGGTGGCCTCGCGAACTCCGGTACGCTGACCGTCACGAGCAGCATCGTCGCGGGCAACACGAACACCATTGGGGAAAGCAACGGCTTCAGCGGCGGCACGAACAACATCACGAGCGGCAACCCCATGCTCGGTGCCCTCGGGAACAACGGCGGTCTCACGCGGACAATGCCCCCCCTGCCCGGTTCCCCCGCGATCAACGCCTACGACCCAACGGGCGGCACCTGCGGCAGTTACACCGACCCGATCACGATGATGACCGTCAACGTCACCACCGACCAGCGCGGGGTGAGCCGTCCGCAAGGGGCGCGGTGCGACATCGGCGCGGTAGAAGTGTTCAACGGCGCGGCGGCGATCACGGTGGACAGCACGGGCGACGGCACGGCGGACGCGATCCGCTGCGCGGACGCGATCACGGGCAATTGCACACTGCGCGACGCGATTGCCGCCACGAACGCGGGTGGCACCATCACCTTTGACCCGACGGTGTTCACCACCGCGAAAACGATCACCCTGACGAGCGGGCAATTGACCCTCACAAAGAACGTGACGATCACTGGGCCGGGGGCGAATCTGCTCACCGTGGACGGTGGGTGCAGCAACTGTGCCCCCGGTACCGTGCCAATGGGCGGGCCAACCACGGGCGTCAAGGTCTTTCTTATCACGCAGCCCGGTACCTATGCGATCAGCGGCATGACGGTGCAGCACGGCAACGGGAGCAACAGTGGCAGCGGCAGCGGCGGCGCGGTGGACGTGAGCAACGGGAGCGGCATGGCGAACGCGGTCACGCTCACGCTGTCGGGCCTCGTGCTGCGCGAGAACGCCACCGCGAACGGGGGCGGCGCGGTAGCGACGGGCCTCAGTAGTGGCACGACCGCCCTCACGATCACCGATAGCACGATTAGCGGCAACACCGCAGCGGGCGGCGGCGGCATCCTGAGCAGGGGCGGCACAAACACCCTCACGAACGTCACGATCGCCGGCAACACCGCGCCAAGCAGTGGTGGTATCCAGACCCAAAGCGGTGCCACCGCCACGCTCACGAACGTCACGATCACCGGCAACACGGGCGGTATCTTCATCGCCAGCGGGCCGGTAACGGCAACGCGCGCGATCATCGCGGGCAACACGGGCGGCGATGTGGTGGGCAACACCGTGAGTGACACCCTGAGCGGGACGAGCGCGAACAACCTGATCGGTGACGGCACGGGCAGCGGCCTGACGAACGGCACGAACGGCAACATTGTGGGGACAACGATGGCCCCGATCAACGCCCTGCTTGCCCCCCTCGGCACCTACGGCGGCACGACGCAGACCCGCCCGCCCCTGCCCGGCAGTCCCGCCATTGACGCGGGCGGCACAGGTTGCAGCGGCACCGACCAGCGCGGCATCTCTCGCCCCCAGCACACGACGTGCGACATCGGCGCGGTGGAGTCGCAGGGCTTCGCAGCCACCCTCTCCACGGGTAACGGGCAGAACGCCACCGTCACCACCGCCTTCGCCGCTCCCGTCGGTCTCACCCTCAGTAGCACCCACGGCGAACCCGTGGCAGGGGGCAGCGTCACCTTCACCATCATCCCCGGCAC
>JBBRMX010000094.1:0-11542 GCA_038230615.1 Thermomicrobiales bacterium
ACGCCGGGAGGCCCGACGAACAAATACGCCTGACCGAGCGTGTCGGTGGCGAGTGCGTGGCGCAATGCACGCACCACCTCGCCATTACCGCGCACGCGCCAGCCCGGTACCGTGTCGAGCGTCGGTACTGCGGGGGCGACGCTCATCGCGCCCGCTCCCGCCGCTTCACCTTCGCCATGCCCGCTGCCGGGACGCGGGGCGAGAGTGGGCGGGCGTCCGCCGTCGTGACCACGGCAGGTTCCGCGCCGCGCCGCCGCCCTTTCGCCCCGGTGGTTGTCGCAGTTGCGGTCGCTGACGCCGCGGTATCGGTGGCGTTCGTTGCGGTCGTCGTGGCGGCGGGGCGGCGGGCGAGACGTTCGCGGTCGCTCCGTTCTTTCACCACCGCATCGGGTGTCGCGGGGCGATTGCGTGCGGGCTTGGTGGACTTGGCGGATTTGACTTCCTCCGCCAGCGTGCCGCGCACCTCGATATGCCCTTCCATCACCGCGCCGCCTTTTGCGATGAGGAAATCAACGATCTCCTGCCGCGCCTCGGTGGGAAGCACGATGTCCAGCCCGCGTGTGTGCTGCTGCACCCAGCCGAAGACCTCTGCCATCTTCACAGCGGGCGGGTCGGCATCGTCGGCAACCCGTGCAACGACACGCGGCGCAGTGAAGACCACCAGCCCATCTATCGGGAAGTCAGTCGGCCAGCCGTGCGCGGGTGCTTCGGCGGCGAGGGCATCCAACACCGCTTTGCGATCCAGCCCGTTCTCGACGCCGGGGTTGCCCAATTGCGGACCGGACGCGCCGAGGAACCGCCCGAAGATACCCGCGCCGACTTTGGAATACCGCGTCCCCTTCACATCCACCGTGCCGATCACATCTTTCGGCGTGATGACGACGATGCCGGTTTCGTGGACGAGGATATGCTCCGGGGTGCGCTTGCCGAGGGTGGCGAAGTGGATGAGCGTGTAGCGGTCGGAGAGGCGGCGCAGTTCGTTGTCGAGCATCCGGTCGTTGCGGACTTTGCGCCCCCATTTTGCGACGCCTTGCAACCCACCATTGAAGACCACGAACCCGAGGATAACGAGCGTATACGCGACGATGAGAAACTGGAACGACAAAAACGAGAGCGGTGCGCCCGCGATAAAGAGAAGCAACCCGAACGCGACGCGCAGGCGGCTCGTACGCTTCATCGTGGTGACGTGGGCGAGATTGCGTGCAACAAGCACGGAGATAACTCCTTTGTCTATCAAAACGCGCCCCCGGTGGAGCGCGGAAGGGAACCATGCCGCCACTTCCCACCAAAGAAGGAAGGGGGATCGCCGGGAGATTTCCTCGCTTCTTCATCGGGTGCGGACGGCGGGAGTGTACCACGCGGGGGTATCGGGCGGCAAACGGGAAAAGTAGCTGCACTGCGTCATGGTATCGCGTTACGGGAGTACCGCGACCGTTCGTAGGCTGGTCGGGGCGAGGCGGGTTTCGAGAGCGAGATACTGCGGGACGAAGGGCGCGAGTTTGGCGGCGTCGGCGTCCGGGGTGCCGTCGAGCATTGTCGCCCACGCAAGCAGCGCGGGGAAATTGACGGTTTCCGGCGTGCCGAACCGCCCTTGGAGATCGGTGCGCTGCACATACACCCGCGCCAGTTCGAGTAGGGCATCTCGTGCGGGGGCGTCGGTCGGGATGCCGGCGGCGGCGAGTTGCCGTGTGAGGCGGGCGGTAATCTGCTCCATCATCGGCGTGTTCGGGCGGTGTCCGTAGGCAATGCGGCTGCCGGTGCGCTTGAAAAGGGTCAGTTTCAGGTCGTCATCTTGCCAGACCTGTACGGCATTGCCCGCGATACGGGGCGCGTCTTTCGTCGGCAGCAGCACGAAATCGTACGCCCGGAAGCCGGTGGCGAGCGTCGTCTCCTCTTGCACGGGGTCACGGTGGACAAACGGATGGTTCGCCACGGTCACTTTGCGGTCGGGCAGCGCGAGAGCCGCCCCGATCTCTTTGCGGATGGCAGGACTGTCGCCGTCGTTCGCCATGTAGACCGCCGCCCCCTCCGGCACGATTGCCGCCAGCCCCGCGAGATTGCGGTACGCTTCCGGCGCGAGGGTACCTACGTTGATCACGCCGAACTCCATGACCGCTGACGAAAAGCCGTGTGCGAACAGCACCACCGCCAGCGCACCGATGCCCGCCAGCATTGCGCCGCGCTCCGCGATGCGACCGGAGCGCACGCGCCGCGTCGTGTGACGTTCCGGCATTGGCAGCATCACATCGCCCGTGGTGCGCCGGAGCAGCAGCGGTGATTCCATCGCGCCTACCGCCAGTAACACTGACGAGAGCGGCACGAGGTAGCAAAATGTCCGCGCTACCCCGTACGGATACTGCGCGACGCCCCACAGATAACCGACATACCCCGCCGCTGCCGCGAACAGCGCGACCGCCGCCCACTGCCGCCGCGCAATGAGCACTGCCACACCGCAGACTGCCAGCACGAGCACAACCACCGTCGCAAGGGCGGCAAAACGCAACCCGGTCGGGGTCTGCCAGAGCGACGGCGGGCCGTACTTGAGCGGGTCGGCAACGGGGCTGACACCGAGTACGTAGCGCAGCGGCAGAAACCGCGTGATGCCCGCGCCGCTCGTCCCTGCACGCAGGTTTGCCAGCCAGAAGGTCGGACGCTCGATCAGCAGCACATAGATGGAAGGGATCGCTGCGATGCCCCCGACCACGACGACGCGGATTGTTTGGAGTAATGCGACGGAGAACCGCGCCTCCCGTACCGCCACGATCAGCGCGACGATCACATACGCCGCCCCGCACACCGCTACGACGACGAACGCGGGGAAATAGAGTGCCAGCACTGGCGCGGCGACGATGCCTGCCAGCACCGCCGCGCCCGCTTCGTTGTCTCGCAAAGCACGGACAAGCAAATAGAGCGAGACCGGCACGAGCGGCACCGCCCGCGTCTGCGCCACAAACCCCATGCCCATCATCCAGAATGCAAGCGGCTGCGCGGCGCAAAGCAGCGTTGCCGCCACCGCCGTGCGCCGCGCCATCCCCAAGCCGTGTGCTGCGAACAGATAGACCCCCGGCAATGCCCCCGCGATGCACCACGCATCGAGCGGGTCGAGCAGTGTGGAGACCTGCCAGCGTGCCAGCACACTGATCGCGGCGTCGAGTTGACCGAGCGCGGGGTAGAGAAAGGCATGGATAAACAATGCCTGTTCGCTCAGGTTGGCGGGGCGGTCGAGCACGAGTGTCTTGTTCACCCAGAATGGGAAGGCGTGTGTCTTGAGGTACTCCGCGACGGGGGCATAGAGCCAGAGCGTATCGGTGTTGATGCCGCTATCGAGCGAGAACAGCCCCGCCGCATATACGAATGTGAGGAGGGCAAGGTACGTCGCCGTGCCGATGCCAAGTACCCACGCGAGATCATACCGCCGCGCTCGCGCTGCCGCTCGCAACTGTCCCCGCTGCACTACCAGTGCCGCGCCCGACGCGACTACTCCTGCGCCGACCACGATGAGCAATGCGGGTGCGGAACGCACGACGCTGTTGAGCCATTGCACCGCCACCGCCGCGATTGCCCATCCGACCGCAGGCACCGCGAGCAATTCCCACCCGTCGCGCCCCGGCAACGACCACGCGACTGCGCCGTACCCGACGACGCATACAAGGGCAAGCAACCCCGCCGCCAGCACCAGCGATTGGAGAATCATCGTGAGCACGCGCGTCGCCCCCTTTGCGGTCAGTCACCGGGGAAGAAGCGTACCACACGGCCCGCCGCTATTGCTCCCCCTGCGCTCGCCGCTGACCGGGCGGACGCGACACCATGACGGGGATCGTCGCTGTACCCGTCTCATCGAGCAAGCCGCGCTCCCTGCCACGCACACGGGCGACGTAGAACGGTGGATACACGAGAATCCAGACCGCTGCCAGCACGAGCGTTGGCACATTGAACAGCAGCGCACTCGTCAGCGACGGCAGGCGCGGGTAGAGCGAGATGCCCGTGATCGCTCCGCCGACAACGAGCGCGGCGGCAATCAGCCAGCGAATAATCGTGACGCGGCGTGCGTGCGACAATGCTTCGGTGTGCGCGGCGCGGGCATCACCGCCATCGTAGACGAGCGAGATATTGTACGAGGCGCGGTAGACTTCCTGCGCGTAGCGCGGGAGCGTGGCGCGGACATCGGCGGGGACATCGGCGACGGTGCGATAGGTCATCGGGCATCAGTTCCTGTGCGACAATGCGAATAGGCGGGTAGACAGATGAGTACGAACACAGGGAGCCGCACACCGTAGTGTACTCCCGCGACGTGCAACGACGGAGGCGAACGATCACCATGCCGGGAGAGACCAGCATCGTCATCGTCGGGTGGCAGGTGCGCGACCTGCTCCGCGCCTGCCTGCGGAGCATTGCGGCGCACGAAGATCGCGGTATGCTCGATATTCGCGTCGTGGATAATGCCTCCACCGATGGCACCGCAGCGATGGTCGCCACTGATTTTCCATACGTGCATCTCACGCCGCTCGATCACAACCCCGGCTTCGCGGCAGCGAACAATCTCGCGCTCCGTGCCGCTACGGGCGATGTCTGCATCCTGCTCAACCCCGACACCGAAATTCATGATGCCGCCCTGACGATGCTGGCGGCGTATCTGCGGGCGCACCCGCACGTCGGCGTCGTGGGGCCGCGCCTCGTCAACCCGGACGGTTCGCTCCAGACGGCAGGATATGCAATGCCGTCACTCTTTCAGGTCTGGTACGATCTCGTGCCGTGGCCGCGCCGTCTGTATCTCTCGCGCCTCAATGGGCGGTTTCCCGACCGCCCCGACGGGCAGCCGTACGCCGTCGGGTTTCCGCTCGGTGCGTGCATGGCGGTGCGTCGGGAGGTTCTCGATATCGTCGGGTTGCTCGATGAAGGGTACGGCATGTACATGGAGGAGCCGGACTTCTGCGAGCGCGTGCGCCGTGCGGGGTGGCAGGTGCATATCCTCCCGACCGCAACGGTGACGCATCACGGCGGGCGCAGCACTGTGCAAGCCCCCGCCCGGATGCGCGACACTCTCCACCGCGCCCGCCGCCGCTGCTATGCCCGGTTCTATCCCCGGTGGTGGAATGTGGTGGCACGATGGCTGGTGCGGGCTGGTTGCATCGTTGCGGCGGCGCGGGAATGGGCGGCGGCGCAGTGCGGGGCGCAGTCATGGGCGCAATGCCGCGCCCATATCCGCACATTCGGGGCGATCTCCCGGATCTGGCACGAAGATTACGAAGGTACGAATGCATACGATGGGTAAACACTGATGCTGCAACTCTTCAATACCGTGTTATTTACCGCCCTGATTCTGGGCGTGTTGCTCCTTCTCGTCGCGCCGGGGCGGTGGTGGCCGCGCCGCCCGCCCCGCGTGCCGCCTCCGCCCGATGTAGCACCCGCAACCCGCATTACCGTCGCGGACGATGATGCGCCACCATATCCGCGTGACCTCAACTGACCGAGGCGACGAACGTACAGGGAACATATACAGTAATATGGCAATGAAGAGGAACACTGACATAAACCGCAGAGAAATATTCTACTTTTGCTCCGGAGAGTATGTACGTACAAATGTACAGCAACAGGGAGAATGTGCGAAAATGAAGTAAGCGAATATGTCTCGTCACATTTACGTTCCCCAAGCGTTCAAGTAACCGAGACGCAGCTATGCTTGCACGGACGGGGGAACCGGGAAAGACGACGATGCACCCACCGCTGCATAGTATGTTATGACAACCTGATTGACAGGAAGTACGCGGTAACGCTACAGTGGCGATAGTTTGTTGGTGCGTATCGTTTTTCGCTAAACAACTGAACGTTTGTGTGGGATAAAGCGTCCGTCACAGAGGACATTGGGGGAAAGGGAGTGGGTGAGCAGCGATGCGGAACATGCGGGAGTACGCCATGAACGAAGAGTTCAATGGCGATGACAATACGCAGAGCGAACCATCTCGTGCGCTCGACGCCTACGACGACCAGCGCAACGCGCTGGCGCACGGCGGGGTGCCCACGGACTACGCCGAACTCTTCACGCGCTTACAGGGGCTGATTGACGGCGCAACGGAGAAAATCCGCGAGCTTCGGCAGGAGAATGCGGGGCTGGTGACAAAGGTCGAGACGCTCGAAACGCGCTTGCGTCAGCAGGTCGCGTATGCCACCAATGACGCGCAATTGCAGAAGGCAGCCGAGCGGTTGCAGTGGGAATTGCGCCCCACGGCCGACCCAAAACCGCGCGAGAGCGAATCGCCCGCCCCTGCCCTGATGCGAAACACCCCCCCGGCGACGAACGGTGTAACGCCGCACCTCTCTGAGCCATCTCTCCCGCCTGAGCCGATGCCGGTGTATGTCGCACCTCCCCCAGTATCTATGCCGCCTGTCGCCCCGCCGCCGGTCATGATGGAGCCGGTGCAGATGCCGGAGCCGCCGGTGTTCATTGCACCTGCACCGGAAGTCGTCCGCTCGGTGGAATTACCCGCCGCGTTGCCGCTGGAGCCGTTGTATATTCCCACACCGCCCCCCGCGCCGGAGCCGGAGCCGGTTATCGTCCGCAGTGCGCCGATTCCTGCGGCAGCGATGCCACAAGCAGCAGCAGTCGTGCTGCCATCGGTGACCGTTGCCCCGCCCCCTAGCGTCCCCGACAAAGCCGCAGGCACCTACAGCATCGTCGCGTACCCGTTCACGCGCTTCTCCGATCTGGGGCAATTTCAAGCCACCCTGCAAGAACTCGTCGGTATCCACGATGTGCAGGTGCGCCGTTTCGCGCAAGGGACGCTCGAAATGCGGATCGGCTACGACGGCACGGTGCCTCTCGTGCAGGCATTGCGTCACGTAACGGGTGTAGAGAACGTTGAAGAAGAGGAGCCATATCGGCTCCGTGTGCGGTTGAACCTCAATGCGATCTGATCCCGACGGCGTCCCGCAAGACGCACAACGGTCGGTCGCAGAATGGTTTGGTGTCGCGCTCGTCCTCGTCATCTGGCCGTTTCTCTTTCTCATCATTCTGTTTGGGTACTTGAACTTACCCGTACTGGCACTCATCGGCGCAGCAGCACTCTTTTTCTCATGGCGGATTGTGCGTCAGTGGCCCGGCGCGTTGCGGAGAGCACTTAGTGGCAAGTATCGTCAGCACTAACATCGAAACCGGCGCACCGATCTGGTCGGTCTTCGGGGCAATCCCCGACTATCGCCTTGTGAACCGCCTGCCCGCCGAAGAATGGCAACGGCTCGACGCGGTGCCGGTCGGTGCAACCTCGACCTCCGTGCGTGTGGCGACTGCACGCGGCTTGTTACCGGAAGACATTGCATTCATCGAGCAAGCATTCCGCGCTCCCGTGCGCGTGTCGCTCTGCCGCCAAACGGCGATAGACCTCGCGCTGGCACTCGTTGTCCCGGAACCGTCTGCCCGCTTTCGTACCTATTGGGGTATTCTCGCGGCGCATCTCGCGGCACGCGGCTTCGACGCTACCCCCACTGCGGACGAAATCCCCGACCCGTTCCACCCCTCGGTGAGCGAGATCGCGCACGGGCTTGGTCTGTCGAGCGAGATCTCGCTCAATGCACTCTCCTTGTTGAGCAGTTTTTCCGTGCTGCCCGATGCCGAACTGACCGGGTCAAAGCCGCTACTTACCACGGTGTCGGCGGAAAAGCGTGTGGCGTGGCGGGCAGTACCGCTACGGCGTACGGGCAATGCGGTCGTCTGGGCGACGGATCGCCCGCTCGATGATTTTGACCTGCGTGCGATGACGGCAATATTTGGGCTGCCCGCCTTCCCCGCGCTTGTGGATACGCCCGCGCTCGACGCACTCCTGCCCGTGGTGGCTACCCCGGCAGCGAAACTGCGCGATGAAGATGTAACCCACTACTTGCGTACAAGCGGCGCACTGAGCGAAGGGCAATATCGCACCCTGCATCTCTTGGCGAAGCAGCGTCGTCTGCCCGAACTCGTCGCGCTGCGGGAAATTACTGATGTTACGCCCGCTGATATGGCGCGTGCGACCGCGCAGGCATGGAAGACCGACTGGGCAGGCGCGAACCTCAACCGCTCGGTCGAGGCGGAACGCCTTCTGCCGATGGAGAGCGCGAAATTGCTCCCCGCGTGGCCGATCAGTGTGCGAAACCGGGTGCTGACCGTTGCGACGCCGCGCTCCGGCGATCCCCAAGCAGTGGAAGCAATTGCCGACCTCACCGGGATGCAGGTGCGTGCGCTTTATGCGGACGGTGCACTGATCGCGGAGGCGGTTAGTAACCGCCCGTGGCGTTTTCAGCCGCAGGAGGACGAAAACCCCGAAGTCGTCCCGCTCGAAAACGATTTCGACGCGCAAGAATATGCATTCCTCACCCAGACGACGTTCTTCACGCTCAGTGGCATCCGGTTGCCTGACCAAACCGACGAAGCGATTCTTGCCCGCACCCCCATCGTGTACGAAGATGGCGAGTTGGCGTGGGCGGCAGTCGGGCAGACGAACGACTACGAGCGCGTGGAAGAACTCGCCCGCCTGCTGCATCGCCCGATCCGCCCTGTCGTTACGAGCCTCACGGAACTCAATGCCGCCCTCACGCAGCTCGCTGCACTCGCCAGTATCGCGCCGGACGACCACCCCGATGCCCCAACACTGGCGGTTCTCGACCGGTTGCGGCAGCGCGGCTGGCTCTCCGAAGGGCAACGTCGCCGCTTCCTTACGGCGACCAACTGGCGTACCGAGCCGGACGAAGCCCTCGCCCGTGCGACGGGTATCGAGGCGAACGAGGCTGCGGCGCGTCTTGCAGACATCGTCGAATGGCCGCTGATTGATCTGCGCCCGCAGACAATTTACCTTGATCTCATTGACCCGGTCGGGGTGCCGTATCGTGGCAAGCGCGTCGTGGACCCCGTGGATTACGCACTCGCACGGCGCATCACCGAAGCGGACGCACTGCGGCTCGATGCCATGCCGATTGTGCAGGTCGGCAAGCGCACGACGGTCGCGCTTGCGTCGCCCTTCCTTTCGCACACCATGCCGGAATTGGCGGACTTGCTCGGCAGCGAGATCGTGCCGACGCTGACAATCAGCAGCGATCTCCGTGCCGCATTGCGCCGCGTTCATCGTCGCCCGACTATCGGTGAGGCACTCATCGAGACGGGCGCGATTGACCTGCGCGACCTCGAAGACGCCTTGCGGACGCAGAAAAAGACGGGTGGGCGCATCGGCGCGGTGCTGCGCTCCAATGACCTCGTTTCGCAGGACGATATCGGCGGCGCACTGGCGGCGCAATTCAATATGCCGTTCTTCGACCTCTCCGCGAGCGATGCGGACATCGAGACCATCCGTGCCATCCCCGAAGAGATTGCCCGCACCGAGCAGGTGCTGCCCGTGCTGCTTACCCCGACCTCTGCGGTACTTGGGGTCGTGGACCCCGGCAATCTCATCGGCATTAGCCGCGCCGCCGAATATCTGGAGCGCGAAGTCGAGACGGTGGTAATTACGCCGGACGATCTCGAAGCCGCGTTGGAAGTGGCGTATCGCCTCGATTACCTCCAGACAAGTGCCTTCGACCTGATGAGCCGCACGCCGGAAAACTCTGCCTCCCGCGTGCTGGTTAAATCGCAGAAGATATTTTTCATCGTGCTGATCGCGGTGATCGTCTTCGGGCTAATCTTTGCCACAGTCTTTACGGCGGCGGTCTTTGTGTCGTTCTGCACCCTCTTCTACACATTCTTCTCCGCATACCGCATCTATCTCATCCAGCGTGCGCTCAACGCGCAATTGGAAATCCCCGTCTCTGCCGAAGAAATCGCCGCACTGGACGAGCGTACACTGCCGGTGTATAGCGTCCTCGTGCCGCTCTACAAAGAGAAAGAAGTGCTGCCGATCCTCGTGGAATCCATTCGGCGTATGGACTACCCGAAGGTCAAACTCGATGTGCTGATTCTCCTCGAAGAGGACGACACAGAGACCATCGAGGCAGCGATGAATGCCAACCTGCCCGCCCATTTCCGCACGATCGTCGTGCCGGACGGCAAGCCGAAGGGCAAGCCGAAAGCCCTCAATTACGGGCTGCTCCACGCACGCGGCGAATACGTAGTGATCTACGATGCGGAAGACACGCCGGACGCGCAACAACTGAAGTACGCCGTCGTTATTTTCCAGAAGTCCGATGACAATCTCGGTTGTATACAGGGAAAACTGAACTACTACAACCGCGACCAGAACCTGCTGACGCAGTGGTTCACCATCGAATACAGCATGTGGTTCGATCTGCTGCTGCCCGGTCTGAATGCGACGGATGCGCCGATCCCGCTCGGCGGCACCTCGAACCACTTCCGCGTGCGGCAGTTGCAGGAACTGGGGGCGTGGGACCCCTACAATGTGACGGAAGATGCCGACCTCGGTGTGCGTCTCTACAAAGCGGGCTACCGCACCGCCGTGATGGATTCCACCACGTACGAAGAAGCGAACTCCGAGTTCTTCAACTGGATCAACCAGCGGTCGCGGTGGGTCAAGGGATATATCCAGAGTTACCTCGTTCACATGCGGCACCCGGTGGAATTGTGGCAGGCAATCGGGCCGAAGGCGTTCATCTCGTTTCAACTCATCGTGGGCGGCACCTTCTTCGGCTTCCTTATTAATCCCCTCTTCTGGCTCCTGACGACGCTCTGGTTTACGGTCCACTGGCATTTTATCGAGATTCTGTTCCCGACCGCGATCTTCTATATCGCATCGCTCGGTCTCTATCTCGGTAACTTCAGTTTCACGTACATCAATGTGGCAGGGTGCCTGCGTCGCCGGTATTACCACCTCGTGAAGTATGCGTTGCTCTCCCCGATCTACTGGGGAATGATGAGCATCGCTGCGTGGAAGGGCTTCTTGCAACTCTTCTACAAGCCGTTTTATTGGGAGAAGACCAAGCACGGCCTCTTTACCGGGGTACCGACTTCGCGTGTTGAAGACTGATACGAATGGGGGAGGGTATGAGGGTGCGTCGGACGGTTCATCTCTGGCTATTGCTTGCGCTCGGTTTGCTGGTGGCGGCACCGGGGTCGGTCGCATTCGCGCAGCAGCCGCCTGCGGCAACTGCCCCCGCCGCCGCTGCTCCAGCGGCGTCGCAGGCGGGGACGGTCTCGCTGCTCGATTTGGGGTATAACGATTACACCGCGCAGGGGCTTGCGCCGCGTTTCGAGGCATACTTCCCCGGCCCCGGTCAGGCAACGAAATTGCCCGCCACCCTCACCCTTGTGATGACGCACTCGCCGCAACTCGATGCGGGCCGCTCCGCGATCCGTATCGAGTGGAACGGCGTGCCAGTGTATACCGAGGCCCTCGGTACCGATTCCGCATCCCCCAATATCGTCACACGCAAGATTCAAATTGACGCCGCCCGCGTGCAGCCCGGTCTGAACCGTATGAGTGCACTCTTCCTCTTGGCACTGCCGAACGATGGCAGCTGCCCGGACGAATCGAACCCCTCCCGCGTGGCGACGGTGTTGCAGGGGAGTTCGGTGTCGTACGGTGTGCCGGTCTCGCTCATCAAGCCCGATCTCAACCTCGGCACCTTC
>JBBRMX010000095.1:0-11527 GCA_038230615.1 Thermomicrobiales bacterium
CGCGAGATGATAGGTGTTCGCAAGAATGATCTTCGCGCCCAAGCCGTGCAAATCGTCGGGATCGAGGGCTTTCACCGTCGCCTGCGTCCCGACCGGCATGAACATCGGTGTAGGAATATCGCCGTGCGGCGTGCGAAACAGCCCCGCCCGCGCCCCGGAGTGTGGGTCGGTCGCGTGAAGTGTATAGCGGAACGGTACAGTGTCGTCCATCGTTTCTTGTCTCCCCTTCACGCGCCGAGGCAACCGCACGCGCATGGTACACTCACGGCGGCATTTGTTTGTGTCCACAGTGTACGACGAACGATGAGGACTGCATGGAGACGATGAATCGGCCCGCGCTGGTACGGACGCGCTACGCGGAGACCGACCAAATGGGATTTATCTACCACAGCCACTATTTTGCCTATTTCGAGGTCGGACGGGGCGGCTTGGCACGCGAGAGCGGCATGGCATATGCAGGCTTCGAGCGCGAGGGCGTGATGATGCCTCTGACGGGTTGCAGTGCACAGTTTGTTCGCGCTGCGAAGTACGATGATCTGCTGGCGATCAGCACACGCGCCGCATCGTACTCGGCGATTCGCATCCGGTTCGAGTACGAAGTGTGGCGCATTGCGGACCGCGCCGCAAGATTGCTGGCAACGGGACATACCGATCACCTGTTCACCGATCTTTCCGGCAAGCCCGCCCGACTGAACCGCCGCCCCGCACTCTGGGAGATGACGCAGAAGATCGGGGCGTATGATACCTTCCCCGATCTTGTCGCACGTGGGTTGGTGGATGCCCCCAGTTAGACCGCGGATGCCGTCTTGCGGCGGGCGTAGCGGCTACCCGCCACACTGCCACCGACCTTGCGCGGCGCGGGTTCGTCCGCTGCGGCTGGCATCGTCTCCGACGCCGCGGTCATGACAGGCTCCGCACTCGGCGCAACTGGCTCCGGCTCTGACAAAACCGCGACTGGCTCAGGCACATAGGGGGTATACGCAGGTTCCGGCGTGTACGTCGTGATCTGCGGCTCCGGCGAGGCAATGGGCGCGGCAGGTGCACCGAGCAGCACAAAATCCGCGAAGGGGTCTGCTTTTGTTGCGCGACGCTGCGCCCGATCCATCGCAGCGAGAGCCATCGCGGTGACATCTTGGGTGCCATTCGTGCCGTTCGTCGTTTCGTACTGCCCGTTGCCGTTGGATTCCGCCGCCAGCCGTTCGGCATACGGGGTAGAAACCGTAATTGCCTGCGGTTCCGGGCTTAGTTCGGGGGTCGGCTCCGGCACCGCGAATGCCGCGACTGGCTCCGGGATGGGCGTGAATGCATCAACAGCGGCGGACGCTGCCACTGCAGGAACCGTCTCGGCAGTTTTGCCATTGATGGCGTCATTGAAGATACTCGTGATGTCGAGCTGACTCTGCAAATCCGCCTGCGTCGCAGCGATCTCGTTCTTGAGGTCGCTGGTGAGCGTCGTGAACTCCTTACGGATATCGCCCGTTGCCTCATCGAACTCGCGCGTCATCTCCGCAGTGAAGCGGCGGAAATCGCGGATCGTCTTACCGACCATCTGAATGGCACCGGGTATCTTATCGGGTCCGAGGACGACGATGGCGATAATCATGATGAGGATCATCTCCGCCCCGCCGATGCCGAAAAAGTTCATAGCATTCTTTCTTTCGCGTATCGCCGCGTGCTGCTTGCGTTCGCCTCGTTCACCGTGCAGTATACCATTCTTGCGTCTATGACGACGAAAGAAGGGCGAGAGTATGGCACGCATCGGGTTCGACGCACGACTTTACGGCTATCGGCACGGCGGCATCGCGCAATATGCGACGCAACTGGCGCGTGCGCTGGTGCCGGTGCTAGCACAGGAGGGGCATGAACTCATCGTCTACCATACTCCGCACGGCGTGCCGCAATTGCCGCCCAATCCGCATGTCCGCCTTGCCACCATCCACACCGGACCGCATTCGCGCCTGGAGCAGGCGACCTTGCCGCTAGAGATTCGCGGCACCGCACCCAATCTCGTCCACAGCCCCGATTTCATTCCGCCGCGCGTCGGCTCGTGGTTGCGCGTCATCACCGTCCACGATCTCGACTTCCTCCGGCAGCCGCACCGTCTCAATGTGGACGCCCGTAAGTACTACGAACAGATTCACTGGGCGGTTCAGGAAGCAGACGCGATTATCGCAGTCTCCGATGCAACCAAGCGCGATCTCGTCTCGCTCCTCGCTGTGCCTGAAGAACGGGTCAGTGTCATTTACGAAGCGGCAGACTCGCGCTTCATCCCCGCCAGCCCGTCATTTCCCAACCCTGCGCCGCCGGAAGGCACCCCGGAGACCGGGCAGTACTTTCTGATGGTCGGCACCATCGAGCCGCGCAAAAATCACGAAACCGTGCTGAATGCCTATCAGAAATACCGCGCCAGCACCGATACCACGCCGCTCGAACTTGTCATCGTCGGGCAGGACGGCTGGAACAGTGAGCGCACCGTCGAGCGAATACGAACCACCGTAGGCGTGCGCTGGTTTCCCCATATCGAGAACACGAGCGAGATGGTCGCGCTCTACCAGAATGCTGCCGCGCTTCTGCAACCGTCGTGGGACGAGGGATTCGGGTTGACCGTGTTGGAAGCGATGGCATGTGGCACCCCCGTTGCGATCAGTAATGCGCGGGCATTGCAGGAGATCGCCGGAGACGCTGCCCTCGAAGCCCCCTCCGACGATGTAGCGGCATGGATGCTCGTGATGGATACACTCGCACAATCCGTCACTACCCGCGACGACCTGCGACAGCGCGGAATCGCACGCGCCGCAGACTTCTCATGGGAACGGGCTGCCCGCGAGACCGCCGCCCTCTACAACCGCGTTTTTGCAGCGCACATCAACCGCCGCACACGGGAGTCGCAACGGTGACGATAGATGCATTGATCGTCGGGCTTGGCAACCCCGGCACCCAATACGAGCGCACGCGGCACAATGTCGGCTGGATGGCGACCGCCGCCCTCGCCGCCCGCCACGGATTGCGCTTCAGCAGCAAACGCATGCAGGCAGAACTCGCTACCGGCACCGTCGCGGGAAAATCCGTCGTGATCGCGCAGCCGCAGACATTTATGAATGACAGTGGCAAGAGCGTCGGCCACCTCGTGCGCTGGTACAAAGTGCCGCTCACCGCGCTGCTCGTTGTCTACGATGATGTGGATATTTCGTTCGGCGCATTGCGTTTGCGACCGTCCGGCAGCCACGCAGGGCATAAAGGGCTTGGCGACATCGTCCAACAACTCGGCACGAATGCTATTCCGCGTCTGCGGATCGGGGTTGGTCGCCCTATCGGTGGCGGCGAGGCACTGGGGCATGTACTCAAGCCATTTGCCCTGCCGGAGCGCACCGTACTGACAAGCGATATTCTCCCCGCCGCCGCCGATGCTATCGAAGCGTGGCTCACCACCGCCGACTTCGACACCGCAATGCAGCACGTCAACGGCTATCGCCCACCCGTGATGGAACGCCCCTGAGGAGAGCGTCAGACAGTCGCAGCGGCACCACTCATTAACTGAATGAGTGGTTATTTCCACGCTTAGGAGGGCTGGCGAACAAGAACCCACCATTTCCATTTTCCCAGTTCTTACCCATGTCCCCATATGAGAAGGGATACGCCACTATGAAGATCGAATGAGGTCAAGATAGTTGACCGGTTTTGCGAGCACCTGTTGATTTGCTGGCGTTTTTCCGGTCTCGAAGATGATCCGCCAATATTCATAGTTCTGTTTGCCGCCGAACACGGTCTGCGACAAGGAGTTGTTCACCCACACCGGGAGTGCTGCCAAGTTTCCTATGAGTCGTCCTAAGACTTCCCAGAGCGGGTCAGGGAATCGGTATTGGAAGAGCCGTGCTTCATCGAAGCTCACTCCTTGGTTCGCGAAGAAAGTCTTAATGGAAAGGGAAACAGTCATCCTGAGCCATGTATGTAGAATTTCCTCTTTGCTCATCCGCACAGCACGCAAATGATCATGACTGATCGGCTCATCCTGCTGTACGCGGCTTTCCAGACGATTCGTTCCGACAGTTGAGTCATATTTGCCGATGTAGATGGTCTCAGCGATTAGACTCATCAACCGGCATATTTGCTCTTTCTCAAGTTCTCTTGGGTTTTTCCCTTGTTCCAACAAGTAATCGAGCGGTGTTGTAAGCGCATCTTGGTAAATAAAGAAGGAATAGAAGGTCTTTTCGATGGTGCTGTATGACAAGGGCATTTCGCTACCACGACCGCCGAAGTCAATATACCCCTTCAGCCTATTGTCTTCGTGATGGGTGATGACATCGCGCACGTCATCAAGGATATAGCGTTTCACTTCTCGCCATTGTCCCTTGAAATGGTCAATCAAATCCTTCTCGGAGAATCCGCGATATTCCGGATCAAGCTCCCGATCTTCGAGATAGCGTTGAATCCGATCAGCGTATAGCTGACTTCCCAGCCGACGCTGGACGGATTTGTCGAATGCCACTTGGCGGAGCGTAGTGCCGGCATGGGTGTTTGCCGTAAGTAGACTATCCAAGTTCGGATTGACGAAGACACGAAGAGGCACTACCTTCGCGCCTAACAGAACCTGAGCAGCCACCTTGTGTTGCCCGTCGAAGACTCGCACCTTAGACCGTTGACCCGGCTTCGTCTCTATCCAAGCAAGAGCAACCTGAAGTTGCGGCAGCCCTGCATGAAATTCTTCGATGAGTTTTCGCAAACTAGCCACCGCGATTGCTCGTGGGTTGATCCGGTCATCGTGCAAAAGATACTCGATAGGCAGCGCGGTGAAAAAATACTCCATATTGCTTTGGCGGTCATGATAGAGGGGCACTTTCGTAATGGCATTGTCTCCGAGATCAGGCAAACTATATTCGACACAACCCGTACTTACCCGAATCGGCAAATCGAAACGAGCACCGGCATAGTGGAGAAGAACGTCACTGAGATTCGGTCTGTTTGGTTCGGATGGACTCTCCTCAGACAGTCGTTCAAAACGCGCGAGGAGCCGCGCCACCTGCAAGTCAGAGGTCAGTTTACTCGTGTTACAGTGTGCGTGCGTCAATGCAAAGTTAGTAGGGTCATCCTTCCCTGCGGCTCTAAGGGGCGTGATGTGATCTACGTGAATCGAACCCGCATGGAGGACGAGGTCTATTGGTTGGTCGCAGATAAAACAGAGCTTTTGCTGCGTTTCCCAAAGTGTTTTCAATAATGCTTGGTATTGATCTCTGCTGAGACTGTTAAGATAAAGCGAGCCAGCCACTTGCCCTCCAAGATTTACTTCCTATCCGATTCCCAAGATACCGCGCAGTATACATGACCTGTCCTCTTCAAAGGTGTCCGGCGCAGGTCAGTCGGGTCCATCCTACAAGCAATTTGACGCCAACTGCCGCCATCCGGTACCCGCGATCACGCTATACGATGCGTGATCGCTCAACGGCGGTAGGTACGTACACAGGTACGACCATGTCCGAATTACAGTAGGCTCACAGGGTCTACGTCCACTCTCCACCCGTACGGGATCGGGAACGAGCGCAGGAGCGGCACGAGGTCGTAGCCGGAGACGACAAGGTGCCAGTAGTATTCGCCGCGTACGCGGGCAGTGAAGCAGGGCGCGGGACCGATCAGCATCACATCCTCCATCCCCTCACGGTATGCCAGCCGACCGAGCGCGAAGGCGAGTTTGTCCGCCTCCTGCTGCGCTCCTTCCTCGGTGCGATGCTTCGTGATGAAGCGGGCGAGATGGCGATACGGTGGGTTGGCAGTCTGTTCGCGCACCGCGAGTTCGTGCGCGGCGAACGCCGTGTAGTCGTGCCGCTGCGCCGCCTGAATTGCGGGATGATCGGGCGTTTGCGTCTGAATGATAACGCGCCCCGGTGTGCGTCGCCCCGCCCGTCCTGCTACCTGCGTCAAGAGCTGGAATGTCCGTTCCGCCGCACGAAAATCTGGCAGATGGAGGTACGTGTCGCCATTGACGACGCCGATTGCCGTCACCATCGGCAAATCTAGCCCTTTCGAGACCATTTGCGTCCCAACGAGCACGTCTACTTCCCGCGCTTCCAGCCGTTTGAGGATAGAATCATGCCCTCCCTCGCGGCGCACACTGTCCTGATCCCACCGCAATACCCGCGCTTCCGGCAGGAGCCGCCGGATTTCGTCTTCTACCCGCTGCGTGCCGGTGCCGTATGCCCGTAGTTCATTCAGACCGCACGCGGCACAGCGCGTCTGCGGGCGGGTCTGGTAATCGCACCGATGACAGCGCAGTCGCTCGGTATCGGCATGATACACAAGGGGTATGTCGCATTGCGGACAGGTGCGGACATGCCCGCAAGCGCGGCATTGCGTGAACGTCGCCATCCCACGCCGGTTGAGGAGCAAGATACTCTGCTCGCCTTTCGCATACGTTTCGCGCAGCAGTTGTGCGAGGGCAACACTAAACACACCGTAATTGCCGTGCGTGCGCTCTTCGCGCATATCTACAAGGACGACGGGCGGCAGTTCGAGCGCACCGCTCGTTTCTCCCCATCCCGGCGGGCGCACGCGCTCCGGCAGGTTGAGATAGCGTATCCTGCCGCCTCGCGCCGCCGCATACGTTACGAGATCGGGCGTCGCGCTGCCGAGGATGCAGACTGCCCCCGCGAGCCGCGCCAGCCGCTGTGCTACATCGCGGGAGTGGTAACGCGGGGTCGCATCCTGCTTGTATGCTGCATCGTGTTCCTCATCGAGCACGATGCAGCCGATGTCCGCAATCGGCGCGAATAGTGCCGAGCGTGGCCCGATTGCGACGACGGCTTCACCCCGCAGTAGGCGCGTCCATGCTGCATACCGCTGATTGTCCGTGAGATTGCTGTGCAGCACCGCTACCTGCCCCGGAAACCGCGCTTGAATACGCTGCACCATCTGCGCGGCGAGAGCGATCTCCGGCACACAGACAATCGCCCCGCGACCGCGCCGCAGCGACGCCGCAACTGCCCGCAGGTATACCTCAGTCTTCCCGCTACCTGTGACGCCGTGCAGCAAAAAGGTCTCGCCTGTCGCCCGCTCCAATGCATCTGCGACTGGCTCCCATGCCGCCATCTGTCCCGGTGTGAGGACGGGCGCGGGGGCATGATCGGCGTGGATGCCGGGGTCGCCCTTTTCCACCGCGCCCAACTCCGCGACGCCGCGATGCACCAACTGATGTAGCACCGGCAGCCCGATACCCGTCGCCTTGCGGAACTCTGCGACCGTGATCGCGCCCGGCGGCAATGCGCCGTCGGCAGTTTCGTCATGCAGGCGCAACCGCCGCCGTAGAAACTCCAATGCTTCCTGCTGTTTCGGGGCATTGGGTGGCACACCAAAATCGAGGTCGGCTATCGCACGGATGAACGCGATTGGCTTGCTGACAGGGGGCGGGTCGTGCTTTACCCGCGCATGCGTCGTGACGATGCCGCGCTCCGCAAGGGTCGCCAGCACCGACGTGAGCGCACCGCCGAGCGCGTCGCGCAACTCCGTGAGGCTCAACCCGTGCCCGTCATCTACCGGCACGAGTTTTTCCACGATGGCACGCTGCATTTTGGTCAGCGTTGCCGCATCCACTACCCGACCATGCGCGGTCAGCCCGTAGACTTCAACAGCCCGCCGCTCGACACCGGGCGGGAACATCGGCGATGCCGCTGCATAGATCGAGCAGCAATACCGTTCGCTCATCCAGACCGCAAGATTCAATTGCACCGGGCTAAGGCGAAAGTTCGGCTCGACGCAGGCATGAATTGGCTTCGTTTCGGCGGCGGGATAGTCATCCGTTCGCCCTACGACGACGCCAAGCGCCATCTTCGTTCGCAACGGCACCCAGACGAGTTGCCCCTCACCGATCTCCGCGTCAAGGTGCGGGGGAACGGCATAGGTCCATTCCGCCCAGTATTCCGGGATAACTGCGTTCACGCTGACGCAGGCGTATCGCCCATGCACATATTCATGTTCGCGCTTGTCAGGCATTCTTTCTCGCTCGTTCCGCGTACCCTGCACTCATATGTCAGCGGTCGAAGAACCCCGCACGGAAATCGTGCGGGGCAAAGTGCTGAACATGCGTTCGGAGTATACCAGTGCGGGAGTGAACGTGCAGGCGATCACATCCCTTTCGGGGAGGCTATCGGCACATCAATCAGGGTCGGTCCCGTGCGCCGTTGCGCGTCCGCGATTGCCCCAGCGAGCGCGTCGGCACTCTCCGCACGCACGCCGACGATACCGTAGGCATCGGCGAGTTTGACGTAATCGGGGTTAACGAGATCAACGCCGATATACCGTCCGGCGCGATCCATCCCGCGCTTCACTGCCGTATACGTCGAATCGTTGAAAATCACGATGGGCAGCGTCACATCGTACTGCACCGCGACGGCGAGTTCTTCCATCGTAAACTGATAGCCGCCGTCACCGACAACTGCGATTACTTCCTGCTCCGGGCGACCGATCTTTGCACCGATCGCAGCGGGGACGCTGAAACCGAGCGTGCCGTAGCCGTGCGGCGACATGTACGTGCGCGTCGCATAGACCGGGAACCGCGTGTGGCACATGTACGACATCGTGGTCATGTCGTGCGCGATGATGCCGCTCGCGGGCAATGCACCGCGCAATGCCGCGACGTATTGCCCGAACGGGTTGTTGAGTTGGCGTGCCGATGCTTCGCGCTTTTCCGCAATCTCGCGCTCGCTCCAACGCGATGCGGGACCACCGCCTGCCTTCACCGCATCGCACAGCATCTCCGCAGCAAGTTTCGCATCGCCGCGCACCTTAATCTCGGCGGGATAATTGCGCCCCAACTCGGTCACGTCAATGTCAATATGGATGAGCCGTTTCGGCATCGGCAACTGCCACTCGTTGGTACTCTGTGCGCCTAGTTTGCTCCCGATGACCAGTGCGACTTCGCTGCCCGCCAGCACTTCTTTTGCAGCGTCGGTCGTGCCATAGAACGTGGTGCCGAGAAAGTTTGGGTGATCTCCCGGCACTGCTCCCTTCCCCGGCGACGACGAAATCACCGGTGCCCCAAGCAATTCCGCAAGTTCTGCAAGGGACTGTTGCGCCCCGCTACGTGCAGCCCCGCCGCCGACGTACAGCACCACTTTGTTCGCGCCACGCAGCAATGCCGCCGCCGCCGCAATGCCTTCCGGATCGGGGCGGATCGGGGCAACATTTGGAGCAGCGGTAACTTCAACCATCGCGCTCTCTGCGAGGACATCAAGCGGCACCTGCACATGGGTGGGGCGGGGGCGCCCCGTCCGCATCTGCCGGAATGCCTCGTTGATCGCGGCAGGAATCTCCGCGACATCGTTCACTTGCGTGTTCCACTTCGTCAGGTGCGCCATCAAGCCAAGTTGGTCGCGCAGGTCGTGAAGATTGCCGCGCATTCTGCCCGCGTCCTCTCGCTGCACTTCCGCACTGATGACGAGCACTGGCGACGAGTCCGCGTACGCCTCACCGATGGCGGTAGCAACATTCGTCAGCCCCGGTCCAGTAATGATGATCGCGACACCCGGTCTACCCGTCGCACGCGCATAGCCGTCCGCCATGAACCCCGCGCCCTGTTCATGTCGCGCCAGAATGTGCCGAATCGGGCTATCGTAGAGCGCGTCGTAGATGTCCAGTGTATGCACACCGGGGATACCAAAGGCGGTGTCAACGCCATTCGCTTCGAGCGCGGCAACAACCGCCTGCCCGCCGTTCATTCGCGATGCCATGAGAAAATCCCCCTCCACGCCCATATATCCGCAGAAACTACCGCACGACACGAATTTGAGTATGGATTATTCTGCTATAGTTTGTCTATACCTGTGACGAGGTCCGGGGCACGTCGCCTGCCGGGAGAGTCACAGATTCGTGCGCCCGTCCCCACGGGAGCGGGCGCACCGCACTGTCCATCGTGCCGAGTGCGAGCAGGATGAGTACCCCGACCGCCGTAAACAAGTCGCCGAGACTGAACACACTGGGAAACGGCAGCTGCGGAGGGATGGGGAAAATATCGCCAAGCCAGCGAAAATGCGTCTCGTTCGTCATGATAATCGCGTGCGCGACCTTCCCAGTCGTCAGCAGTGCGTCCACAAGAGATTGTCGCCCTGTCGCCCGGATTGCGTCTATCGCGACCGGCATGTGCCCGCCATTCGAGAAGATCACCAGTGCATTGCACGCGAGACCGAGCAACAAAAACTCGGTTCCCATCAGCGCGATATTGCGAACGAGTATGACAGCAAGCACGAAGACGGATGCGCCGTAAACGACGGGCGAAAGCCATTCCGCACGGCTCAGGAGGGCATCAGAAAACGCAAGATAGCGCAAGACCAGTCCGACCGGAATAAGCCAAAGCCACCGAAATGGCAACCGTGCGAGGGCATCGAGACGTCCCCCCCGCAATATCCCCGCCAGCAACCCAAGTGCGACACTCCCGAAGAGGATCACCGCGGTACTCCTACAGCACTCATTTTTGCGCCGCCGATATGAGTATGCCTGCGCCACTCGTCTTCGGCTGCCGGTCAAGTATCGCTACGAACGCATCAACGATTTCCGGATCGAAATGCGTTCCCCGGCAACGGATCAATTCCTCGCGTGCTTCACGCATCGAGCGTGAGCGTGCATACGGGCGAGTCGAGGTGATGACATCGTAGGCATCCGCGACGGCAAGAATACGCGCCCCAAGCGGGATCGCTTCTCCTTGCAACTGGTCGGGGTAGCCTGTACCGTCCCAATGCTCGTGATGGAAGCGGACAACGCCCAGTGCTTCTTTGTAGATCGTCAGTTTCGAGAGGATTTCATACCCCTCAACCGGATGATGCGCGATCAGCGCGAACTCGTCTCTGGTGAGGATATCCGGCTTCATGAGTACGGCATCAGGAACGGCGATTTTGCCGAGGTCGTGAACCCGCGCCCCAAACATAATCGCTTCAGCATCCGCGAACTTGATCGTCCCCATCTGGTCAATGATTTGCTGGACGTACCCCGTGACCCGCTCCGAGTGTCGCGCCGTTGCCGGGTCGCGCCGGTCTATAGTGTCTGCAAGTGCCTCAATCGTCTGCCGGATTTGCACCTGTGTGTCTCGATACCCACGCATCGCCACATACGGGCCGAGCAACGGGACAAGCGCAATGAGGAGCGAGAACGGGCTGAGATCACGCACGGTCGTTAGCAGCAACCCGATAGATGGGAGCGTGATATTTTGCAACAGTATCCCCGGCGCATTTGCGAGAAACACTGCTGCTGGCGATTTGCCGATGTTCGTTGCCACTACTACCGAGAACAACATGTTATTCACGAAGATGTATACAAGCGATGCGAAGACCGCAGTCACAACTGTGCGTGTGCTCGCAAGAGGAGCATTTCCCACTTGACCAGCCATACTATGGTAGACAACGCCCGATAGACCAGTCGCGCATATCATGTTGGAAACATTGAAAATCAACTTTCGCGGCACACGACGCGCAAAAAACTCCGTAAGTAGCGTGCCAAAACCTGCGAGCAATACACCGACAATCGCACCGTAGCCGATGCTCGATGCGACAAA
>JBBRMX010000096.1:0-11455 GCA_038230615.1 Thermomicrobiales bacterium
ACCTTCACCGCTACGACACGATTGAGCGCGGTATCCATGGCACGATAGACGATGGCCATGCCGCCTTCGCCAACGGTGCCTTCGATGCGATACCGATTGTTGAGTATCTGGTTCATACTACCTCAGGATAACGGCACATCGAGCCGTCACCACCCTATGCAACCCGGAAGCCCCATGCCGAAGCCCCCCGCACGGGTACGATAGCACGACCGATTGTACGTGCGTCCGCTTCCCCCCGTCAATTTTTCCCCATTATTTCCCCGCCATAATGACGCTCGCAGCACATGCCCGGTTCCATCATATGGTTATGCCGTGTGCGTCGGGATCGCACGCACATCCGGCAAGGCGGCGAACCGGGCAGCGCGGGCGCGTGTCTCCTCTTCGTCGCGGCAGAGGGCATAGAGCGTCGGTCCGCTGCCGCTGAGGAATGCCCGCGCCCCCACCGCCGCCATCGCCGCTCGCGTCGCCGCCACTGCGGGCGCGATCTGTTCTAATGGCGGCAAAAACGTGTTCGTGAGCAAATCGGGGTCGAGCGTGCCGTGTTCCTGCACCGTCGTGATCTGCCGCCGGATTCCTGCGCTGACTTCCCAATCGTCGGGCGTCAATGCGCCGTAGAGCGCGGCAGTCTTACGGGGTATGTCTACATGCGGCACGACGAGCACGAGCCATGTGCGCGGCAGCGGCACGACCGGCCAGACCAAATCCCCGATGCCCTGTGCCATCGCCGCCCCGCCATAGAGCGCGAACGGCACATCCGCGCCGAGCGACCGCGCGATACGGAGCAACACGCCATCCGGTACATTCGTCCCCCACAACGCATCGAGCGCGAGCAATGCTGCCGCTGCGTCGCTACTCCCGCCGCCAAGCCCTGCCGCTACCGGCACACGCTTCGTCAGCGTGATCGCCGCGCCATCGGTGCAGCCCGTCGCAGTTTGGAGGGCGCGGGCAGCACGCAGCACGAGGTTATCGTCGCCCCCAAGCGCGGCATCGTCACACACGAGCGAAAGCGACGGCGCAGGGGCAACCCGCACTGTGTCCGCGAGGGCGAGTGTTGTCATCAGGGTGCAGAGTTTGTGGTAGCCGTCTGCCCGCCGCCCCGTAACCACCAAACCGAGATTCAGTTTCGCGGGGGCGGCAATGCCGGAAAGCGCGTCGGCGCGAGAAATGCGGCGTAGCACCGGCGTATTGACAACGCCGGATTGCCAGCGCGACGGCCACGGCACCGCCTCAGACTGCGGCATCGTCGGCGTCTCCCTCGGCTTCCTCCCCGACGCGCCGCCCCATTGCGCCATCCCGTGAGATACCGAGCGTAATGCACGCTGCATCAAGGGCGAGCCATTCGTCCATTGAAAGCGTCTGGGCGCGGCGCATCCCGTCAATCTGCGCCGCCGCCAGTGCCGCCCCGACCTGTTCACGGGAAGCGCGGAGGCGGTCGAGCAGGCTGTTATGAATCTGCTTGCGCTTCGCCCCGAACCCCGCCTGCACCAATGCGAAAAATCCTGCCCATCGCGCACGCGGCAGCGGCGGCGCAGCGCAATCGAGCGAAAGAATGGCAGATTGAACCGCAGGCGCGGGAACGAATGCCGCTGACGGCACGGTACGGACATACTGCGGGCGGGCGAAAAACTGCACCGCCACCGCCAGCACACTCATTTCCGGCGGCACGGCGCAGATGCGCTGCGCGACTTCGTGCTGCGCCAGCACCGTCATTCGTTCCGGCGGGCGCGGGTGTTCGAGGAAAAACCGGAACGCCGCCGAGGTAATCTGATACGGCAAGTTTGCTACAATCACATACGGCGCATCACCAACTAGCGCGGCAATGTCCGCACGCAGAATATCACCCTGCACGATACGTACCTGTGGCAGATCAGCAAACCGCTGCGGCAGATAGTCGGCAAGCCTGCGATCCAGTTCCACCGAGATGACGCGCCCCGTCGCACCGACCGCCTCCGCGAGCGCGGTCGTGAGGATGCCAAGCCCCGGCCCGACTTCCAGTACCGTCTGCCCCGGTTCGAGCCGCGCCGCGCCGACGATGTCCGCCAGCACATCAGTATCTACCAGAAAGTTTTGTCCCATGCGGCGGCTCGGCGTGATGTCGAGATCGCGCAGGATCGCCCGCCAGTCGGCGGGGCGAGGTGGGGCGGTGGGAACGTGTGTCGGCGGTTGATCGTTCATGTGTGGTAGTGTAACAGACGTATTGCAGCAGATCGGGGGCAACGATGGAATTTCTGGGGTTACTTCTGCTGAGTGTTGTCGTGATCTGGGCATTCAGTGCAAACGGTAACCCGTTCCGCTCACGGGCGGGTAGCGGGGCGGAGCCGTTTTCGCTTGTGCGGGCGTTTGCGATGACTGCAAGCCTGCTCATCCTCGTTGGCGCGGTAATGGCGATGACCGGCATCGGGACGATCATCAAAGCGGGAATCGGCTACGGAAACCTCGAGTATTCGTACCGACCGGAGACCTTCTACCGCGGCCCCAACACCGCGACACCCGCCGATGCCACACAGCAGGAGCGAGACATCGCCCGCCGCGAGAGCGAACGCGCCCGCGACCTCGTGCGCGGGGTCACGCTTGCGGTAGTTGGCGGCATCATCAGCGGAGCGTATCTCGCTATCGCACGCGCCGCGCAGACCCCGCGCCTTCAGGCGATGCGCGTCACACGCGGGGTCGGGGTCGCATTCTCCACCCTCTGCGCCCTTGTCGGTCTCATCGCGCTCGCCGTCGGGTTGTACACAGCATTGCAATACTTCCTCGTCCCGCCACCGCCCGATGAGAGCCGCGACCCCTTCGGGGAACCCATCGGATACGCAATCGCGTTTTTGCCGGTATGGTTGTGTACCATCCCGTATGTGCTGCGGGCAGTGCGGCGCACCGAGAGCGAACCCGCGCAGGCACTTGACGCCACGATCACGCCGCACTACGCGCCGCAACACGAGAAGGAATAGCATGCATGTGGGTCTTTGAGGCATCGGTTGAAGGGTTGGTCGAGCCGGTTGATACCTCCAAGACGACTGCCGCCCTGCTCGGTTCGTACGGCTTCGTCGTCTCGGAGGGCGCGAGCGAACGCATTATGCTCCGCTCCTTGCCGTGGGTCTTTCCGCAATCGGGCGCGGCACCGGGCGATACCGGGCTACTCCCGACCCCTTCCGGTAATATCCTCGTGTACGACCGCGACGGCGGCTTCCGATACGTCGCCCACGACCATGTCTCGCTCGACCAACTCGTGCGCTTCGCCCGCGCTCGCGGCGCGTAGCAAGCGTTTTTGCTATCGGTAGGTCTGCAAAAAGGTATCGAGATCGTTCATCTCGTGCCAGCGTGCCACCAGCACCTCGCGGGGCCAGTCCCACCACGCGATGCGCTGCAACGCATCCGCTACGGGGCGCGGAAATCGTTCACGTAGCGGCTTCGCGGGGACACCGACCGCGATGGTGTATGGCTGTACATCTTTCGTAACGACCGCACCGGAGCCGATGACCGCGCCTGTACCAACACGCACCCCCGGCATGATGATCGCGCCGTGTCCGAGCCAGACATCGTGTCCGATCTGGCAGCGATGCGCCCGCCGCCAATCGAAAAACTCCTCGTCATCGGTCTGCCCGAAGCCATATTCGGCGCGGCGGTAGGTGGCGTGGTGCTGCGTCACGCGCCACATCGCGTGATTACCGGGATTGATCCGCACATGCGAGGCGATGGAGCAGAACTTCCCTACATCGGCATAGATGATCGAGACATCGCCCGCCGTGTAACTGTAATCCCCAAAAGTGGATTCCACGATGGTGGTGTTCGCGCCGAGATCAGTCCATGCGCCGAGCGTCGCATCGTGGATGTGGCACGAGGGAGGGATATGCGGGGCTTCGCCGAGCATCTTTTTCGGTGCGCCATGCACGAGCGGCACGCCACCCGCCGTGATCGCCGGTTTGTCGCCGTGCGGTGTCGTGTCGTCGCTTGCGCTGTCGTCCCGCATGGCACACCCCTTCTGCTACGCTGCCGCCTCGTTCCAGAGATACTCGACGATAGAGAGGAGCAGGGCGCACCATTCGGTCACGATATTCTTGCCCCGGTCGTTCATGCGCAGCCGCTCGGTTCCCATCCGGTCCTGCATCAGGTTGTTCGTACGGATGATGAGCGAGCGGAACATCAGCGCGTCCGGCTTCTCGTCCGCCGTGCCGCGCAGAGAGGGCAACAGGGTTCGCAGCGTCAGCCGCGCCACGAACTGCTCATACCGCCCGAATGCGCCGTAGCGCGTCAGTGCCTCATCGAAGAACTGCGCCCATTCGCTCGCGTCCGGCGGCGCAGTAAGACGCAGAAAGTCCCGCAGCGATTCGTCAATCTCTCGTGCCGCCCGTTGCTCTACTTCCGGCACGCCCCGCCCCTGTGCATAAATCTGGAGGAAAAACCAGTCGTTTTCGGTTTCCGGTGGGTAGGGCGATGTGCGCCGCCGTTCGCGGATGATATCCGCCTGCTTCGAGCGCACGGGATCGCTGGTGATCGGGGAGGTGAACGGTACGTACTCGTTCGGGCGGGCGTCGTGCTGCGCCCGTTTGCGGTCGTGTCCGGCGCGGCGGTCGTGCTCGGCGCGACGATTGGTACTGCTCACCACGGCATACGCCGCATTGAGCCGCTTCATCTGCTCCTCCGCCCACGGCTGACGCTCCGGGTTGCGATCCGGGTGAAACTGAAATGCAAGGCGGCGGTAGGACGATTGAATCGTCTCCGGCGTCGCATCGGGTGGCACTTGGAGGATGGCGTACGGGTCATTCGGCATCAAAGGCGTATCAAACCACACGGTCTAGGTAGGCGGACGGACAGGCAGGAATGCGACCCTCCAAGAGGATACCACGGATCGTGCGATCTGCTTATGCCGCCGCCTCACCCCAGAGAAAATCCACCAACGTGAGCAGCATCCCCGACCAGTCCGCAACGATATTTTTGTTGTGCTCCACTATCCGCAGCCGCTCTGCTCCCATCCGGGTCTGGATTGCACTGTTTACCTCACGCACAATCTGCCGCAGCGTCGTCGCGGTGATACCGTCGCTGGCAGTGCGGGAGCGCAATGCGGCAAGCGTTGTTCGCAGCATAATCTTCGCCACGAGCCGCGCATACGCGCTATATACCGTGAACTGGCTCGTCGCAGCGGAGAGCAGCAACTCCGCCAGCGGATTCTTGCCCGACCCCAACGGCACGACCAACCGCACGAACTCGCGCAGGTACTCCGCCATCTGCTGCTCGATTGCGTCCTCATCGGGCAAGGTGTTCCCGCCCACACAGACATGCAAATTGCGCCAGTCGGTTTCGATGTCGGACGAAGACGCCGAATGATTTCGCGGCGGGGTGGGATGGAGGGGGGTGGGCGGCGGCGCATATCTCCCGAACTGGTTGTAGTCGTACGATTGCCGCCGCACCGGATGGGAGAGAATGTAATATGCGGCATTGAGCCGCTTCATCTGCTCCTCCGCCCATTGCGGGCGTTCTGGGTTGCGGTCGGGGTGCAATTGGAAGGCGAGACGGCGATATGCCGCCTGAATGCTCTGCGCGTCTGCTTGCGGAGACGTGCGTAACATGGCATACAGGTCATCCACCGCCGTCACCCCTTCATGATTGCCTGCGACCCTCATACACTGTACGTACATCGAGTATACATAACGTTATCATGTATTGCAACCCGTCATATAGTACGCATCATCCATAGTTAGCCACTGACGCAGCAAGTCGCCGTCGTGCGGCATGGCGATTTCGGGCGGTTCGATTTCGGGATGCCACTTCTTTTCCCACTCGACTGCAACCCAGCGGTCGTAGCCTGCACCGCGTAGGAAGCGTACTGCCTCCTGCACCGGCACCTCGCCCGCACCAAGCATCACCAGTTGCCAGCCCTGATGCCCGTTCTCATCGCGCACTGCGTCTTTCACATGGACATGCAGCAACCGCGAGACGACGCGCTCATACGTCTCCGGCACTTTCTCGCCCATGCGGTACGGGTGGTGCGTATCCCACAGGATGCCAACGAACGGGTTCTGCACCTGATCGAGCACGCGCATCACATCGGGGGTAGCGGAGAAGAAATCGTGCGTTTCGAGTGCGACGCCTACGCCGAGTTGCTCCGCACGCTGCCCGATCTTGCGGAGCAGTTCCGCCATCGGTGCGGCGGCTTCGGCGGCGGTCTTGCCGCCCCCCGGTTCGCCGCCGAAGACCCGGATAAGCGGTGCACCCCACGCATACGCCAGTTCGAGATACGCCGCCGCATCCCGCTCTGCCGTCAGAAATGCATCGGGGTCCGTCGCGCTCGTGGCGATGCGGAGAGAGGTATCCACGCAGCAAATCGGCACACCTGCCGCCCGCGTTTCGGTAGCGACGCGCTCGCGGTCCTCCGCGCCGAGATCAGGCGGAATGACATTGCCGTCCAAAAGGCGCATCTCCAACCCGTCGAACCCATACCGCTTGGTGTTTTCGATCATCTCGCCGAGCGACCAATCCGGGCAACCGAGCGTAGACCAGCCGAGTTTGATACTCATTTTGCCGCCTGCGCTTTCTTGGTGCCGGGATGCCAGTTTGCCGCTACCGGCATTTTCACTTCTCTGCCCGTCTCGGCGGATTTGTAGACCGCGAGGATCAGTTCGAGCGCGTTGCGGGCATCCTGCCCCGGCAGCACGACTTCGCGTCCCTCGGTGATCGCCTCGATCATATCGCGGATTTCATGGGCATGACCGCCCCACGAGATCGCCGCCGGGTCTGCCGCGCCTTGGCTGGCAGTCGCGCCGCCCGCTTTCTCCGCCTCTTTCGCGTCTTTGCCGCGCCCATACGCGCCGACTTCGCCGCCCTCGGATTTGAGGTTGAATGCCTTCAGTTCGCCGTCTTCGATCAACGCGGAACCTTCGGTACCGACGATCCACAAGCGTGCGGCGTAGCCGGGATAGGCATTCGTCGTCCCCATCAGCGTGCCAATCGCACCGTTGGCGAACTGAATCACCGCGACAGCGGCATCTTCGACTTCGATGCGCTCATGCGCCAGCCTACCCGCCTTCGCGGTGACACTGACAACCGGACCCATCGCCCACCGCAGCAAATCCACATAATGGACGCCCTGATTCATCAATGCGCCACCGCCATCAAGTGCCCATGTGCCGCGCCAGCCGCCGCTATCGTAGTACGCCTGCGAGCGATACCAGACGATTTCGGCATTGCCCATCACGAGTGTGCCGAATAGCCCCGCCTCGATTGCCTGTTTGACTTTCTGCATCCCCGCGCCGAAGCGGTGCTGCGAAATGACCTGCAACCGCACGCCCGCTGCATCGCACGCCGCGATCAGTCGGTCTGCTGCCGCCAGCGTGATCTCAATCGGCTTCTCACAGATGACATGCTTGCCCGCCTGCGCCGCCCGAATGCCGACTTCCGCGTGCAGACCGCTCGGCACGCACACATCGACGACCTGCACATCTTCCCGCGCCAGCAGCGCATCGAGGTCGCTATAGGCGGGGACGCCGTACTTTGCCGCCAGTTTCTCTGCCACTTCGGGAATTTCGTCGCACACCGCGACGAGGCGGGCGCGGGGTTCCGCCGTGATTGCCTGCGCGTGGAGCGGCCCGATCACGCCACACCCGATGATTGCAAACCCGACCTGCGGCACGGCGGCTGCGGGTTCGCTTGCCGCGACGAGTGTCCCTTCTCCCGCCGCTTTTTTCGCCTTCTTCTCGGCTTTGTCTGCTTTGTCGCTCTGTTTCTCTTTGGCTTTCTTCGACATCCGGTACTTCCCTTCCGCAACCATCAACTACCCGATTGGTCCCACGCCTGCCGCACGAAAGCAAGCGCACGTCGCCGCTCTATCAGCCGCGCCTCGTCGTCGGTCGCCCGCCACCGCGCTTCGATGCTCACGGTACCACGGTAGCCGATCTCTCGCAGCGTACGGAAGAAGCCATCGTAATATGCGCCATTGCCCTCGCCCGGTGGCGAACGGTCGGCATCCGCAACGTGGGCATGGACGAGGCGATCACCCGCCGCCCGCATCCCGTCATAGGTCTCGTTGTCTACGGACATATGATACAGGTCTGCCAGCACCGTGATTCCCGGCACGCCGCGTGCCTGTGCGAACTGATCGGACTCCGCCACCGCGTTGAACACATTCGATTCCCCGTGATTGAGCGGCTCGATGACGACGCGCACACCGTTCGCCGCGCTCTCCTGCTCAACAACGGCGAGGAATGCCGCGAGTTGGTCGAGGGCGCGGGCGCGTTCCCAGCCGTCCGGCACGCTCCGCGCCCCACCGCTCCCGAAGACGCAGACGCGCACGCCGAGTTCTCCCATCCGGCGCAATGCGGTGGCGGCATAGGCGTACACCTTTTCCGGGTCAGCATCGGGACCGACAATCGGCAGGGTCGCGGGGATAAACAGATTTGTTGTCTCTGCCGCGATACCGAGGGTGGCAATCTCTGCGGCGACGCGATGAAACGCGGCATCGTCCGCCGCGCTCATCAGCGTGCCGACGGGGAGTTCGATGTAGTCGTAGCCCGCATCGCGCACGAGGGCGGCGTCTGCCAGCCCCGCGCAGCACCCGACACGTATCGGTGCGCCGCCCGCCGTCATGCCGCGCCGCCTTCTACATCTGCGAGGATGCCTTTGAGCGCGGCGACTGCGGTACGGAACAGATCGGGACCGGAGAAACCGCCGAACGGTCCCGCCGCCTTGAGATGCGGCTCCAGCGTGAGATAGCCGCGATAGCCGCGCTGCACGAGGGTTTGCACCAATTCGCGCACCTGCCCGTCACCCTCACCCGCCGGGACGACATGCCCGTCCGCCATCACCGCATCTTTGATGTGAATATGCGTCGAGACTGCCGCGAGGAGCGGCCATGCCTCATCCATCGGGCGCACGCCGCACTGCACGAAATTCGCGGGGTCGAAGGCAGCGCGGAGATGCGGCGAGGTGAGCGTTGTATGAATATCGGCGCAGCGCGTGGCAATATCGCCGTAGATTTCTTTCTCGTTCTCGTGCAGCAGCGTCACACCTGCTTCGGCAGCGAGGTCGGTCAACAGCGAGAGGCGATCCATTACTGCCATGCGATACTGCGCAGGATCCGCACCGGGCGGGAGAAAGAACGAAAAAATGCGGATGCGCGGCGTGTTGAGCATCTCCGCAACGACGAGCGCACGCCGGAACCGGGCAAGGTGCGCGGCGAAATCGTCGGTGATGTGTACCTTGCCGATGGGCGACCCGATTGCGGAGACATGCATTTCGCGCTCATCAAGCAACTGCTTGGCGTGGCGCACCTCGTCGTCGGAGAGATCGAGGATATTCCGCCCCCACGCCCCGCGAAACTCCAACCCCGACACGCCCTCGGAGCGCATCACATCGAGTTGCTCCGCGAGATCGTCCGCGATCTCATCTCCAAATGCCGCCAGCGTAAAGTGATGTCCCATCGCCGTCATCGCCCGTTCCTTTCCACATCGTCGCATGTGTTGTTTCCGCCCGCACCCCGCGCCTCTTTCTACTCTGCACGGCGGCACACGGCACAAACCTGCCCGCTAGTGCCGCTTTCGCGCCCCATCCCGCACGATGCGGATACCGCCGAGCGCGGCACCGAGCGCGATACCGATACTGACGCCCAACGGTATATTACCGGTGACTGCGCCGAGAGCCGTCCCGATGCCAACGCCGAGCGCAACCCTGCCGCCCATATTCGGGCGGGTCTTCGGTAGTGGTGATGGGGGCGGGGGTACTCGGTCGCTGTCTTGCATTGTCTTCCCCGTTAGTGCGATGCCACCTCGTGTCGTATCCGCAATGCCGCTGCCATCAGATCGTCTACCACGCCATCGGGGGCGGGCGCACCGCCAAGCACCGCCCCTGCGTGGACATCGCCATGGAAGTCGCTGCCTCCCGTCGTGAGCAATCCGTGTTGTGTGGCGAGGTCTGCGAGGGCGGCACGTTGTTCCGGCGCGAACGCGAGATACTGCGCCTCTAACCCGATCAACCCTGCCGGTATCATCTCCGCCAGCGTCGCGGCGAGATCATGCACACTGAGTGGGTGCGCGAGTACCGGCACGCCCCCCGCCGCCCGCACGAGACGCACGGCATCGGCGGGCGAGAGCCGGTCGCGGTCTACGAACGCGGGCTTGCCGCGCGCAAGGTAGCGGTCGAATGCCTCCGTGATGCTGCCCACCGCCCCAATTTCGATCAGAGCACGGGCGATGTGTGGGCGCGTGACGACCGCACCGTCCGCAATTGTCTGCACCCGCTCCCATCGCACCGGGATGCCGACGGCGTTGAGTTTCTGCACCATCTGTCGCCCGCGTGTGTCCCGCCCCGTACGGAAGCGGTCGAGCGTGGCGCGGAAGGCAGCATCCCCCGCCCGCACAAAGTAGCCGAGCAGATGCGTCTCGCCCGCATCTACAGAGCAGGAAAGTTCCACGCCGGGAATGAGCGCGATACCGTGCGATACCGCCGCCGCTGCTGCTTCGGGGATCCCCGCAACTGTGTCGTGATCGGTCAGCGCGAGCACCGCAATCCCCCGCGCAGCGGCGAGAGCCACCACCTGCGCGGGGGAATAGGAGCCGTCCGATGCCGTGGAATGGCAGTGCAACTCGACCGGATGCGCGGCGTCTTCCACTTCCACGATTGCTGCTCCCTCACAGTACGCGTTGTGCGAGTTGCACGCGTTGCGCGAGTTGCGAGGCGATGGAAACGCCCCGCCCGACACCCTAGCGCGGCTCGACGATCATTCGCAGCGCGGTTCGGTCCTCATCATCAATGACGACATCAATAAACGAGGGTAGGCAGACCGCATTGATGCCGGTCTCCGCGAGGTAATCGCGGGCAATCGCCACCGCCTTGATCGCCTGATTCGCCGCGCCCGCGCCGATTGCCTGCACTTCTGCCCGGCCCGATTCGCGCACGACCCCCGCGATTGCTCCCGCGACTGCGCTTGGGCGCGACCGCGACGAAACTTTGAGAATATCGCTGCGCTTTATTACCGCCGCAACCGGAGGTTCTTCGACGACGATGACGCCTGCATCGTCCTCATTGGGGAGCGATTCGTAGTGATGGGTTGCCGTGTGCATGATGTGCTCCTCCTCGGTGGAATGCGCCTCCTCGTCGGGCGAATAATGTGTCTCAGACCCGATTCGCAGACCGCGCAGTATCCGATCCATGTTCCCCTCAATCCCTCCGGTGCAACTG
The DNA here is from genome assembly GCA_038230615.1 of Thermomicrobiales bacterium. Lineage (GTDB taxonomy): Bacteria > Chloroflexota > Chloroflexia > Thermomicrobiales > JALYUS01 > JBBRMX01. The sequence goes on from JBBRMX010000096.1 coordinate 11,164, forward strand.
CCGTAGTGCGTCCAACCGCCATTGTTGGCACCCCACGCGGGATGCCGCCGCCCTACAGCACGATGTCCCATGTATCGCGTCGCCAGATACCCCGCCCACGCCGGGTCCGGCGGTCGATCTCTACAATAACCGCATTAAAGCACGCGGGGCCGTGCGCCACATCGAACCGCACTGGCATCGCGGTAAGGAACCGGCGAAGCACCTGCTGCACATCGCTGCCGATGACAGAATCCTGCGGCCCCACCATGCCGAGATCAGTCACGAATGCCGTACCTGCAGGAAGAATACGAGC
>JBBRMX010000097.1:0-11349 GCA_038230615.1 Thermomicrobiales bacterium
CTGCGCGAAGCCGAAAGCGAGGTGGACGAGATGGTGTACCTGCTCGAAGATGTCGCCGCAACGGTGCGCGATTACCGCCAACACATCGAAGACGACCCGCGCCGCCTTGCCGCTGTAGAAGATCGGCTCGTGCTGATCCGCGATCTTCAGCGCAAATACGGGCGAACAATTGAGGAAGTGCTGGCATTCGGTGAGGGAGCGCAGCGCGAACTGGAACAGATCGAAGGCGGCGAGGAACGCGCCGAACGCCTCCGCACCGAGGAACAAACGCTGCTCACGCAGATCGGCACCGCCGCCGCGAAACTTTCGCAGGCGCGGGCGAAATCTTCCAAGCGGTTGGCGAAAGAGGTAGAGGCGGCAATCGCGCATCTTGCAATGGGCAGGACGAAGTTTTCTGTTTATCAAGCGCAGGAAGATGCGGAAGACGGCGCACCCGTCCCCGGCGATGATGGCGCGATGCGTCGGCTGGCGTTTGATGCAAAAGGTGTAGATCGTGTTGAGTTCCTTATTGCGCCGAATGCGGGCGAGGCTCCGAAACCGCTCGCGAAGATTGCATCAGGCGGCGAGACAGCGCGATTGATGCTCGCCCTCAAAAGCGTCCTCGCCGCCGCCGACACGACACCGACGCTAGTGTTTGACGAAGTAGATGTCGGGATCGGTGGGCGCAGCGGGCAAGTCGTCGGTGAAACACTCTGGGGACTGACGGCACGGCATCAGGTGCTCTGCATCACGCATCTCCCACAGGTTGCGGCGTTCGCCGACGGGCATTATCGCATCACGAAACGCGACACGGGCGGACGGACGACCTCCGGCGTCGAGCGCATCGCGGGAGGCGAACGGGTAGAAGAACTGGCCGCGATGCTCGACGGCTACCCCATCACGCCCGCCGCCCGCGCGAGCGCACAAGACCTTGCGGATCGCGCCGAGGGCTGGAAGGACAAATCGCGCGGCGACGACGCCCGCATCACCACTGCCGCCGACTGATCGCCGCAGAGAACTCGGAGGTGTAATTGTGGACGACGCATCGCTGCCCGCCCGCGCCGTTGTCCTGCATACCACGAGCATCGTGGTAGATACGCACTCCGATATTCTGATGGGGCTAACAGACGGCACCGCCAGGTGGGAAGATACCGCCCCCCCGCACCCCACCGACAATGGCTGCGACGGGCAAGTATCGCTCGCGCTGCTCGAACAGGGCGGGATTACGGCGCAAGTCTTCGCGCTGTTCACCGCGCCGTACGGGGTGGATTACCGCCCGATCCGCCCAGAATATGCGGGCGCGACACTCCCCCGCGCCCTTGCGATGATCGCTACCCTCTATACCGCGACGGAGCATTACCCCGACCGCTTCCGGGTCGTCACGACTGCCGGTGCGATACGACAGGCGAAAGCAGACGGGGTGACGGCGGGCATTCTCTCGTTCGAGGGTCTCGACCCGCTCGGTCTCGATGTGCGGCTGCTACGGCTCTTTCGCCGCCTCGGTGTGACCATCGCCACGCTGACATGGAGCAACCGCAACCCCTTTGCGGACGGTTCCAGCACTGCCCGCCGCCCCGGTGGTCTGACGCCGCTCGGTGAAGAGATCATCGCGGAGTTGGAACGGCTCCGCATTCTCATTGATCTCGCGCATATCGGACCGACCGCGCTCGAAGAAATCATGGAGCGGACCACGCAACCGCTCATCCATTCGCACGTTCGCCTCATGGACGAAGAGGGGCGCGGTGCATCGCCACAAACCTTGCGGCGGATCGGCGAAGGCGGCGGGATGGCGTGCGCGATCTTCTACGCTACCCCGACCCTTGCAGCACTCGTGGATCGTATCGAGGAATTGCTGGAATATTGCGGCCCACATGGTGTCGGGCTGGGCGCGGACTTCTACGGCACGCTTGCCGCGCCTGCCGAGGTACAGACTGCCGCCGAGTACCCACGCATTACGGAAGAACTTCTGCGGCGCGGCTATGACGACGACACCGTGCGCGGCATCCTCGGTGAGAACTTCCTGCGTGTCTACGAGCGCGTCGTCGGCTGAGATCGCACGACGGGACTGGCGAAAGCCTATCCCACCCGGATAGAGTTTACGGCAGCAGTACTTTCGCGCCCTCATTCACGCCGCTTGCGAGTACTACGACGCCATTTGCGCGGATGCCAGTGCGGACCTCAACACGGTTACGAGAGCCGTCCGCGCCGAGCACTGTCACAAATGTTTTCGCACCGATAGTCTCCAGCGCGAGATCGGGGACGACGAGCACATTGCGCTCAGTGCGTGTGGGGATCGAAATATCTGCGCCCATGCCGGGGCGCAAATCAAGTCCCGGCGGACGCGTGAAGATAATCGTTCCCTCGTAGATCGTGCGCCCGCTGCGATTGGAGGCGATGGGCGCGACAGTGCTGAGCATCCCTTTCACTTCCTGCCCCGGAAACGCATCGAAGGTAATGCGGGCTTCGCGGTTGTCGCCGAGACGCGGTACATCCAGTTCGTCAATGTCCGCGATCAGGGCAAGGCTGGCGAGATTGGCAATAGTGACGACTTCCTGCCCTTGATTGTACGTGTTGCGTTCCACAACCGGCACCGTCAGCACCGTGCCATCTATCGGGGATGTGATGAGGGTGCGACCGAGCGCGGTGCGGGCGGCATCCGCTTGCCGTTGCGCGTCGCGGACTTTCGCTTCCGCATCCACCGTCGCGGCGAAGCGTTCGCTGTCGGAGCCGCCGCGTGTGCGGGCAAGCGTCAAGGCGTATTGCGCGGCATCGAGCGTGTCGTTCGCCGCTTTGAGATCGGTGCGTGCGCGGGTGTCATCGAGCACAGCAAGCACGTCTCCCGTCTTGACGACATCACCGATCTTCACCGCCACCAGTCGCACCGTTCCCGTCTGCGGAAGCGGGATGGAGAGCCGCCCCGTGGTATCGAGTTTGCCCGTCGCACGGATTGTCGCGGAGAGTTCCGCCCGACGCTCAACCATCGCGGTGTGGACGGCAGTAGTGGTCGAGCGGAAGAATACCGCCCACACGCCAGTTGCAACCCCGACAACGAGCACCAATGCGAGGAGAAAGCCACCGATTCGCCGTGTCACCGCGCACTCCTATTCATAGCGCACCGACTCTATCGGGCGCAATCGTGCCGCCAGCAGACCGGGTGCGACACTCGCGCCCATCGCCACGATCAGTGTAAGTACCCCGGTGAGCACGAGCAATTGCGGCGTGAGCGTGAACACGAGCCGGAACAATTGCTCCCCCGCAATGGCGACGAGATACCGCGCCAGCACGTACCCGCCCGCAACACCAAGCGCGTAGCCACAGACACCAAGCACGAACCCCTCGGTCACAAGCAAGCGGATGAGCGCACCACCGCCCGCGCCAATAGCCCGCAGGATGCCAAGTTCGCGCCGCCGCTCAGTGATATTCAGCACCAAGGTATTGATGAGCCCCACTACGCCGATTAATGCGACGACCGCAACCATCGAGACCAGCAAGACCGAGAGAATACGGATCGAATTGAGCGTGCTGGCACGATCTGCATAGGCTGCGAGCGCGTCCGGCTCTAGCGCACGAAACCGCTCTTCCACCCGCTTGATACCCGCGTCCACTCCGGCGGGCGAACGATCCGCAAACTGTACCGCGAAGAAGTCCGCATTGAGCGACCGACCGCGCAACCGGTCGGCGTTCTCCGGAGTCATAAAAATCTTGCCCGTCGCACGGCTCCCGAGATAAGTGCTTTCATCATCTACGATACCAACAATACTGTATGTCTGCTCCCGCTTCCGAACCACAATCGTGAGCGGGTCGCCTGCGCCGAGACCACGGGCGCGGGCGAGACTGCTCGTAATGACGGCTTCGTCTGGCGCACCGCGTGCATACCATCGCCCCGCCACCAGTTTGTACTGATACAGTGTCGTGTCTGCCGGGATGCCCCAGAGCGCGGTGAGCGACTGCTGTACATATGCATCGTCGCGTACCCACCCTTCTGCGGCGACGGTTTCGGGGTCGCGGCGCAACTCGCTCGCCCAGCCGAGCGGCAACGGGCGATTGAAGCTGACCCATGAATCTGCGCCGTAGATATCGTACAGTGTATTCACGGTGCCGATCACCGACGCATTGAGGGTCTGCGTGCCAATAAATGCCGCCGCCGCGATCCCCACTACCGTGATCGTCAAGAGCGACCGCACACGTCGCCGCCACGTGTTCCGCACACCCATCGCCGCCAACGCCCCGATACCGCGCAGTTGAGAAAGCAGCCGCGCCACCACCCCAACACCGTAGTCGCTGCGGATACCGTAATTTCGCAGTAGATCGAGCGCACGCACCCGCGTCCCCTGCCACGCCGGGATAAGTGACGCCCCAATACTGACGCCTAACCCGACTCCGACCCCAAGCAGGACTTCTCGCGCTGCCAGCGTGAACGATGGCAACGACAGACCGAGTAACCCGCCGAGGAACCGTGCCAGCAGTCCCCCACCCACAACACCGAGTGCGATACCGAGTACGCTGCCTACCGTTCCAACGACTAGCGCGGGCAGCAGGTACGTGCCGAGCACCTGCCACCACGCCGCACCGAGCGCACGCAGCACGCCAATCTGCCGCAACTCCTCCGCCATCACCGCATTGACTGTGTTCCAGACGAGAAAGCCACTGAGCACCACACCGATGATCGAAAAGACCGACATCAGCAGGAGCAATGCGGCGAGTTCTTTTGTGCCGGTCGCACGTTCGGGGTTGCGAATCGTCACGCCGCCGTGCGGGATGCCGCGCTTGTCCAGTATGCGGACAATGCTGCGCTCAGTTTCACTGGCACGGCGCGGTTCCCGCAACCGGAACAGCAGCTGATTGTCGCCGGGTTCGCCGCGCCACCGCGCCACATCTGCGACCGGCGCGTAGCCCGTCGCGCGATCCGCGATGGCGGCGTCCACCACACCGGGCGTGCGCGTAAAGCCACTCACGCGGGCATAGACGGGCGGTGTCGCCACGCTCTCGCGCAACGCAATCGTGTCGCCGATGTCCACGGTTTGTACGCGGCGGGCAGATTCGTCCAGCACTACCTCGCCCGTTCCCGGCCACCGCCCCTGCACGAGTGTCGGACGGTTAATCGCAATATCCTCGAACGAATGGATGCCAAAGATGAGCGCATCGCGGTATGCGCCCCCGTTCGACCATTGGATACCGTCCGAGATGCGCGATTCCGCCACAAGCACATTGTCCGCTTCCTGCATCACATTCGTCAGCTGCGGCGGGAAGTTTCGCACCCCGATGAACAAATCCGCCTGCGATGCGCTGACATACGCGAGGGACTGCGCCCGTGCAAGGTTGCGTGCGCTGTAGGCGATCGCGACGACGCCCGCTACCCCGATGACGATGCCGAGCAGCAACAACGCAGAACGCAGGCGGCGCGTGCCAAAATCACGCCCGGTTTTCGCAAGCAGGACGGGCATCGCAGCTAGACTCCCCCGGCGGCATCGAGCATCACGGGGTGTTCCACCAGTTCATGAGCGGAATCGCGCACGATTTTGCCGTCTGCGAGGGCGACGACACGCGGCGCACGCTCCGCAAGACGCGCATCGTGCGTGACAATGACCAACGTGCGCTCACCATCGGTCAGATCGTGCAGCAATTCGATGACGCGCTCACCCGTCGCGGAGTCGAGGTTACCCGTCGGTTCGTCTGCGAGCAGAATCGCGGGATCGTTGGCGAGTGCACGAGCGATAGCGACGCGCTGCTGTTCGCCGCCCGACAACTGCGACGGCAACTGCGCCGCCAGCGCTGCCACCCCGACGCGGTCGAGCAGGGTCATCGCCCGCATTCGCCGGTTGCCGCCGCGCCACATCCTGCCGCGCAACTCCATCGGGAGCATCACATTTTCCAGCGCGGTCAATGTCGGCATCAGTTGGAAAAACTGGAAGACAATGCCGACTTCCTGCCCGCGCCATCGTGCCAGCCGTTCCTCAGAGAGCGTTGTCAGTTCATGCCCGCTCACGCGGACAGTACCGGACGACGCACGGTCTATCCCCGCGATGAGATTCATCAGGGTGCTTTTGCCGCTGCCGGACGGCCCGACAATCGCCACCCACTCGCCGTGCGGCACCGTGAGCGACACATCGTCGAGCGCAACGACTTCGCCGCGCCCGGTCGTGTACCGGCGGGAGACATGCGAAAATGCAATGACGGGTGTGGCGTCGGTCACGGGGTTTACCTTGCATCGTAGGAGCAATAGGTGGCGTCAGTGATCGTGTCCGGTGTGCAGTGCGAGCGTGCGAAACCACGAGATCAGCGCACCCGCGAAAACCATGAGACCGACGAGGGTAATAAATGTATGCACGCGATCGGACGGAATCGAGTTCGCCCATTCGTGCAGTGCGTTCCCGACGAGCGGCGCAGCGACGGTATGATTGTCTACCACCGCCTGACCGCCGCCGCTCGCCACACCGACGACGAGCGCAATCGCAACCGAAACAAACGCCATCGCCACACCGAGCGCACCGACCGCAAACGCGACAAGCTGCGGGGTATGTCGGTCCTGATGCGTCTGCTCGAAGACCCATGGTGGCGGGAGCGGGCGCACACTCGCCATGACGCGCTCGGTCAGGTCGGGGGTCTCAATACGTTCCGTGCCGCGCTGCATCGCAGTCGCAAATCGCTGGCATTCGGGACACGTTGCGAGATGGGCATCTAGCGCAGCGCGTTCCGTGGCATTCAATGACCGCTCGTTCATCTGCAGGAGCGCACTACGGATATGCTTGCATGACATCCGGTAGCCTCCCCTCGCCGCCGACGAGTGCGGCGAACGCGGTACGAGCGCGATGGAGCCGCGCCTTGATCGTGCTGACCGGCAAGTCTACGATATCCGCAATCTCCTGATAGCCGAGATCGTGCCAGTAGCGGAGAAGCAACACGAGCCGGTAATGTTCCGGCAACCGCGCAAGTAGCGCACGCACGGCATCCTGTTGTTCGCTGAGCAGTGCGAGAGCTTCGGGGCCGCGCGTGTGGGTTCGCATCCAGTTCGAGATGTTTTCCAGCGGCACAAGCCACGGTCGCTTGCGACGCAGGAGATCAATGCAGTAGTGGCTGGCAATGGAAAGCACCCATGTGGAGAAGCGATGCTCCGCATCATAGGTAGCGAGGCGGCGGTACACCCGCAAGAAGACTTCCTGCGCGGCGTCTTCCGCCTCACCTGCGTCGCCGAGCATCCGGTATGCGAGGTTATACACCGCCGATTGGTAGCGCGTCACGAGTTCCGCGAAGGCGCGTTCGTCGCCATTTACCGCACGCTCAATAAGGGCAAGTTCCTCGTGATGCGGCGCGGCATAATCGCGCATTGCAGGCGTATCAACTTCATTATTGGAACTGTGGGAACGAGCGGAGAAGGTGTCGTCCATCAGGGGTAATCGCTTTCACGCAATGGGAGCCACACATCTTCTTCTACGTAATCGGTGCGTCTTCGGTTGCGTCCCGTTGCCTCGTATAGTGTATCACGCGGTTGTTCGACAGGGGTACCGATGGCTGGTATGGTTTCGATGCGGTTTCTGCCACGAAACATGAAGGGTTGGTCGGGATGCACGGGGTACAACGGGTCTCATTCAGTCTGCTCATTCCGCTCCTTCTCGTGTTTGCCCCTATATCCGCGCACGTCGCGGCGCAGGCAACGACGAATGCGCCACGCTTCGATGTCGCGCCCTGTATGTTCACGCTTCCCGATGGACACACCGAGGGAAAGACGGTCGTGTGCGGCTACCTGACAGTGCCGGAGGTTCATGCGAACCCGGCAGGACCGCGCATCCGCTTGGCGATCGCAATCTTGAAAGCGACCGCAGCCAAGACGCAGCCGGACCCCGTTGTCTTCCTGCGCGGCGGTCCCGGCGGCGAAATCCAGCCCGAGATTGATACCTTCTTCGACCGTGAAACTGCGGATGCGGACCTTCCGTTCCCGCGTGACCGCGATTTTATCGCATTCGAGCAACGCGGCGTCGGGCAATCGCAGCCCGCCTTGAATTGCCCCGAAGTCTCCTCGCAGCGGCTTTCGATGGCGAACGACAATGTATCGCCGGAGACGAAGACCGACCGGATCATTGCGGCAACATTGCAGTGCCGCGACCGTCTCGTTGGGCTTGGGATCAACCTGTCTGCCTACACAAGCACCGAGAGCGCGGCGGACCTCAACGATCTTCGCACCGCGCTCGGCGTGCCGCAGATCAACCTCGTCGGCGTGTCGTACGGAACGCGGCTCGCACTCGCGGCGATGCGCGACTATCCGCAGATTGTCCGCAGTGCGGTGCTCGATTCTGTCTTCCCGCCCGAAGTGAATGCGTTCGAGGACGACGGCGCGAACTTCAATCGGATACTGACGCAGACATTCGCGGCGTGCGCGGCGGCGAAATCCTGCGCGAAGCAATTTCCGAATCTCGCGTCGGATTTCTCGGATGTCTTCGCCCGCCTGAACGCACAGCCCATCGCGCACGAAACCATAGACCGCACCACGGGCAAATCGTACCCATCCGTGTACAACGGTTATTCGCTGGTGGACACGATCACGAGCGACTTCTACGATGAGGAAGGCGTGCTGGATGTCATCAGCATGATCGAAGACCTTAAGCAAGACAACATCCCGCAGCGGCTCGACAGCTCGAAAGCCGATGTCAATATCTTGCAGCGGGGCGGCGGTCTGGCGATGTATTACTCCGTGACGTGCAGCGAGGAGACGCCCTTCAACAACCGTGATCTTTCGTTCGGCAACGTGGAAAAAATCCTACCGGAGTTGCGCCCCCGCTTCAATGCCTTACTCAAAGTGACCTATGCCGTCTGCGACAAGTGGCCGACGAAACCGGCGGGCGCGTTCCATCAGCGTGTGACGAGCACTATCCCCGCGCTCCTGCTTTCCAGCAGCAATGACCCCGCAACCCCGCTGCTCTACGCGCAGTCTGCGGCGATGGGGTTGCCGAACGGCATCCTACTCCGCTTTCCGGGCGTCGGGCATGGGGTAATTTACGAAAGCAGCGGGTGTGGGGCGTCAGTATCGCGGGCGTTCCTCAGCAACCCGACACGCCGCCCGCCGACCGACTGCATCGCCAAGATATAACGCAACCGGAGGCAACTGCCCGTGCGAATCCGTGTCTCATCTCTGCTGGCAATCGGTGCGATTCTTATGGGTATTGCGCCGCTTCCGGCATTCTCTGCACACGCAGCGGGCGCGGTGCCGCGATTCGACGCCGTGCCATGCATGTACACACTGCCCGACGGTGCGAACGCCACCTGCGGGTACCTTACCGTGCCGGAATTCCACGCTGTTTCGAATGGGCGTACGCTGCGTCTCGCAGTCGTCCGGTTCGCCAGCACTGCCGCCGTGCCGCAACATGACCCGCTCATTTATCTCGAAGGCGGTCCCGGCGGTGGGATCGCGGGGGGGATTCTCCAACTGTTCAAGGCAGGCATTCCTCCGGCGTGGCTGGCACAGCGCGAGGTAATCCTGTTCGACCAGCGCGGCGTGGGTAAAAGCGAACCTGCGCTCGATTGCCCGGAAAATCTGGAGCGCGTGCTGCGCGATGCGGCGACCGTGCTTTCCCCCCGCGAATCGGCGGCACACGATCTCGCCGCAACCCTCGCCTGCCGCGACCGTCTGCGGGCGCAGGGCATCAATTTCGATGCCTACAACAGCGCGGAAGGTGCCGCCGATGTGAACGACCTACGCGCCGCCCTCGGATACGATACCGTCAACCTGTTTGGTACCTCGTATGGTACGCGGGTCGCGCTTACGGTGATGCGCGACTTTCCGCAGATCGTCCGCAGCGCGGTGCTCGATGGCCCCGTGCCGCTCGAAGTGAACAAATTGGAAGAAGAAAATCGCAACTTCGATGTGGTGCTGCGACAGTTTTTTGCGACCTGCGCCGCCAGTGCGTCGTGTCAGAAATCGTACCCGACTCTTGCGGGGGACTTCTCCGCAGTCGTGCAACAACTGAACACCCAACCGCTGCCAACGAAAATCACGAACACTGCCGACGGCAAGACATACGATGTGCTTGTGACGGGGGATGACGTGGCGTCGCTTATCTCGGAGACGCTCTATGTCAGCAATGCGGGGGTGATCATCCCGCAAATGCTCGCACAACTCAAAGCGCGGAACACGGTGCTGCTCGATATTATCATCGCCGCATTCGTCATCCCCGGCGCGGATGACAGCACAGGTGCCTATCATTCCGTCATCTGCGCGGAAGAAGCCCCATTCAACGACATCGCACGGGCGCAGGTGACGACTGCCGATCTGCTGCCGGAGTTCCGCGAAATCGCTGCGTCAGAACTCGATACACGCTTCGAAGTATGCAAACAGTGGGGAGTCTCGCCGCGCGGCGAGATCGAAACCCGCGCCGTTACCGCCACGACACCGACGCTGATTCTCACGAGCGACAATGACCCCGCGACGCCCGCCCGCTACGGCACGATCATCGCGGCCGATCTCCCGAACAGCACGCTTGTCGCGTTCCCCGGTGTGGGGCATACGACCATCGCGGGGGGCGGGGTATGCATCGTATCGGTCATTGCCGCGTACATCAATGACCCTACAACCCCGCCCCCAACTGCCTGCGTGCGTGCAGCACGGATGACCTGACGCCCTCTATGTCTGGTGTGCCCACAACCGCTCGGCACTGACAATATCGGCACGCTCTGCATCGTCGTGCGCCAGTGCAGGAAGGTGTACGAGTGCCGAGCGCAGCGCGGCAACCGTGTGAAGCGCACGGTCAACATCGCGGTACCATGTCTCCATGCGGGCGACCGGCACAAGCAATGCCGCCGCCAACATCAGATCGGTCGCAGCACGGTCGCTGACGTCATGCAACGATGCCGCGTCTGCCAGTGCGTTCCATGCCAATTCGTACTCCCCGACACCGAGGAATCGGTCGAGATCGTCCTGCACGCCGCGGCTGTGTCCGGTGCCGAGACCGAGTGCGTTACCGTGCGACGCGCCGAGTGTGGTCGCAGGGATCGCGGCACGTGCATCGCGAAGCAACGCGGCGATTCGTTCATACCGTTTTCGCAGGGTAGCGGGGTCATACATCGCCACGTACTCCTTTGTCTCTCGTGCGCTCTCATGTATAGGACAATTACGGTGCAGGCATCACGGGCGGGACAGGGGTAACGGGCGGCACGGGGGCAGTTGGAGTTCTGCGCCGCGCATATCGCCCCGCCACGATCCCGATAATTATGAGCGGCAGCAGCAACCACCACCCACCCACCACAATGGCGATGAGGGCATCGGTCGCGTTTTGCAGCCCGCGCACCGATTGCTGCCACGACTGAGATACCGACCGGGTAAAACTCCACCCCGAAGGCTGCTCGGTTTTCTTCTGCACATCCGGCACCGGCACCAGCGCA
>JBBRMX010000098.1:0-11326 GCA_038230615.1 Thermomicrobiales bacterium
AGTCGCGGCGACATGCTGCGCCTCCGCCTGCATATATGGCCCGACCACCCCATCGTTCAGGACATGTGCGAAGGCGTTGATGCATTCCCACAACCCGGTTTCGGTGGTGCGTTGCGTATCGCGGAAGAGTTTGAGCGGCTCTCGCTCGATCCCCGCTCGCGCCGCACGGTCAATCTCGTCATCGAGCAGGGCGAGGGCAGTGATCGCCTGCGATGCTGCGGCACGTAGGGGCGGGTGCTTTACAAGCAGCCGCTCCGCGTAATGCCGCGCTTTCGCATACTGGTGATCTGCCGCGTACGCCCGGAGGGCTTCGATGACTCTGCCGTGCTGCTCTGCCCGCTTCGCACGGCGTGCGTGCGGATGGCGTCGGGCATTCCGTACCGCCGCGCTTGCCCAGACCACGAACCCGCCACCGAGCAGCGCGAGGGGCGTGACAAGGTTCGGATCAATCAGTGCCGATACTGCGAGCACAGGAGAAATTGCCTCAAACATTGCGAAACTCCCCCCGATCATGTGAACGAATGTGAGAAGTGTACCAGAGCCAACGAGCAATTCCCACGTATTTCCGGTACGTTATGTACATACATCCGTACACCATAGCAGACGTTGTAGGCAGCACATCTGTTCCGCGATACCATAGGAGCAACAGAAAGGAATGCCCCGATGGACGACATGCTGCCGGTTCCCCGTGCGATAGAGGAGATTGAACGACAGATCGCGGCGGGCGACCTCGATGATGCCGTAGACGCTGCCGACGCGCTCGTCGGGCGGGTGCGGACGGACGCGACTTTGCGGGTGCTGGCGAAGGCACTGTTTGAGCGTGGTACCGCGACCTACGACGAGGCGGAATATGATGACGCACTCGGCACGATGGGGGAGGCTATCGGGGCGGCAGAGCATGACCGCGCCCGTGCCGATCTCCTTGCGGAACGCGCCACGATGCAGACGGGCGGCGTCTTCGTCACTGCTGAGCGCGAGACGCAGGCGGCGCAGGATATGCGCGATGCCTACGCGCTCGACCCGACAAATGCGTCGGTGCTCATGGGCATGGCGTTGATGCGTTCGCACCCCGCGATTCATGCGGGCCGCCCGCAAGCGATTGTGTGGGTAGAGGAAGCCATCGCGCAGGCGCAGATGGAGTGCAAGGAAGAGTGGTGGCATTGGAGCGCACTCGCGCACTTGCTCGAAGAAGAAGGCGAGACGAACCGCGCCGCCGATGCCTACGGGCGGATGCTCGACCTGTTCCCGTTCGGTACGGGGCATCCGCTGGAGTTCGTGATGCGGCAACAGCGCAAGCACTTGCAAGTGCTGCGTGGCGAACGCCTCGCGGTCTTCGATGCGGGCAGCCTCATTCAGTTCGATGACCCTCCCAAACCGCCGCAGGGAACGTAGCCCGTACCTCCCGCCAAGAAATGCACACGGGAATGGTCAACGCGCCACTATGCAGCAGGCAGGCGGCGCGTTATCTTTGTCAATTATTATCGCTTCTCCTGTTCTTGGTGTTCTCGGCATTTTGGCGGCGACTTGTTGTATCCGGGAGGGTTCCGTGCCGACACTCGATGAAGTCCTCGATATGGTAGAAGCGGGGCGGGACGAGATCATCGCGCTCGCCGCCGATCTCGTGCGTCTCCGCACGGTGAGCAATGGCGTCATGCCGACCGGGAACGAGATCATCGCCGCCGAATTCCTCGCGGCGAAACTCGCGGCGGACGGTATCGAGAGCGTGGTGGTCGAGAGCGCACCGACACGCGGCAATGTCGTTGCGGTAATCCCCGGCACGGGCGGCACCGACCGCTCGTTCGGTCTGCTGGGGCATACGGATGTCGTGCCGGTGGAGGACGCAAACCTCTGGACGGTGGACCCATTCGGCGGCGAACTGAAGGACGGGCGGCTCTGGGGTCGCGGCAGCGCGGACATGAAAAGCACCGTCGCGGGGAGCACGATGGCGGCGATTTTCCTCAAGCGTGCCGGGGTGCAACTGCGCGGCGCATTGCATATCGAATCGGGCGCGGACGAGGAATCCGGCGGCGTCTACGGCTATCACTGGCTCGCTGCGAACCGCCCCGATCTTGTCACGACGACTGCCGCGATCAACGAAGGGGGCGGCGGCATTCCCGCAACCCTGCCGGACGGGTCGCTCGTGTATTTCTTTTCGCTTGGAGAGAAGGGGCGGTACGAGGCACACCTGACCGTGCGTGGGCGTGGTTTCCATGCGTCGCAGCCGTGGCGAGCGGACAGCGCGATTGACCGCGCCTTCGAGGTCATCCAGCGTATCAAGTCGTACGAACCGATGCTCGACAGCGCGGACCCGATGTTTGGGCATCTCGAACTGCTTGCGGGCGTCCGCGAAAAAGTGACGGCGGACAATGTCGGGCGCGTTATCGCACAAGTCGAGGAGCGCGATGCCTCGCTCGCCTCGATGCTTCGCGCCCTCTCGCGCATGACGATTGGTGTCTCGATGATCGAGGCGGGGGTAAAATCCAATAGCATCGCGGAACGTTGCCACATTACCTGCGATATTCGCACGCTGCCGTGGCAGGACGCCGCCTACATCGAGCGCGAGTTTGCACATATCCTCGATGGGCTGCCGAATGTGGGGGTAGAAGTCCGCACGACGGCGATTTCCAATGCCGCGCCGCTCGATGATCCGGCGGTCGAGGCATTTCAGGAGGCGACGCGCCATGTGCTGAAGCGGCTTGGCTACGACCGCGTGCAGTTCGTGCCGACGCTGACAGTCGGGTTTACGGACAGCAGCATACTGCGCCCGCTCGGTGTCCATGCGTACGGCTTCACACCGGGGCATCCTGCCGCCGACCGCAGCAAGACCGGGGCGCACAATAACGACGAATCGCAAGACCTCAATTCTATCGTGCTCTACACGCAGGTGGCGATTGCCGCTGCATGGCACTATCTCGGTGTCGCGTCGTAGCACGCGGCACGTCAACAGGGTAAGCAAGCGGGAGGCGAGGAATATTTTCCCGCCTCCCGTGCATTTCTGCGCCGTGGCACGCGCTATGCATTAGGAGGGATAACGGATAATAGCCGTATCAAGGAGGAGTACTACTATGTCATACCGAGAAGAACGCCGCGAAGTGACCCGCGAAGCGACACCCTACGATCCCACCGCGAAGACTGTGGTGCAAGAGCATGTTGTACAGGAACAGGTCGTGCAGGAGCAATACGCTCCCTCTCCGGTACTGCGTGATGACCGCGTGACCGAAAGCGTCGTCGAAGACGAATCGGCGGGGCGGCTCTCAACGCTAGACACGACGGGGCGCATCGTTTGGTTCTTTGCGACGCTGCTCATCGTTGATCTGGCGGCGCGGTTTATCCTCAAGGCGACGGGAGCGAACGCGGCAAGCGGCTTCGTGCAGTTCGTGTACAACACAACCGCACCGTTCGTTGCACCGTTCAATGGCATCTTCGGTACACCCGCCGCCGGAAGTTCGGTGTTGGACACCGCGACCGCCGTTGCGATCCCCGTCTACGCACTTATCGCGTTCTTCATCGTGCGGTTGCTCGATATCATGCTCGGTGGCCCGTCGCGCGGTGTGCGCGAATACCGCCGCAGCGTCCGCGACGTACGCTAACTTTTCCTATCCCACAGAAACGCAGTGACCACAATGTGGGGGGCGATGTTTACATCGCCCTCCGCGTTTCTGTGCGCCGTGCTGTGTGTATTAGCGGGAAATCCAGCGGGCGGGTTCCCAGTAGGGCTGCCAGCCGCGTTCTTCCTGCGCGTCGTAGACCGGATCGAGATGCTTGGCGTAGTTTTTGGGACGGAATGCGGCATCGCGGCGGCAATCTTCCTCCACCCATGCCATCGTGCGCTGCCACCACATATCGTTGCCCATATCGTCAATCACTTCGTAGAGCACGATACGGGCGGCTTCGTCGTCAGTAAGCCATTTGCCTTCGGCTTCGGCTTTTTTCTGTTCCTCTTCGACATCGTATTGCAACACGCCCATCTTCTGGAAACCCTTGTAGAAGTTGCCGGGAACGTGCTGGTATTCGTCGAACAGTGCGTCCCACACATCCAGCGGCAACAGTGCGGGATCGAGCGCGTCATCTACGAGAAACTTGCGGTAATCCCGCTCTTTGGTCGTACTCATTCTTCGCCTTCTTTCTCTGCACGGCAGTCTGTCGGGGAGAGCATGAGAAAGGTATCGGGCACCTTCTCAATGCGCGTTGCAGTCTATGCGCCTGTAACGGTTCACGGTTTCCGCATTGTTTAGGAGAGTAGTATAGCGTCCGGCGATTCGGCAAGCCAGCGGGCGGCATCTGCCCACGTATCTGGTGTATTGACGCCCTGAGGGGAGCGTAGCGCGGGGTCGTGCGGACGCAGATCGGCAGCGGTGAGCGCACGCACGCGCACTGCGGGGAAGAAGGTGGTCAGTTTGCGTTCGCCTTGTGCAAGGGCGGCACAGGCGGGCGCGAGGCAGGCGCGAGAATAGAGCGCGTGGAGCGGTTGCCAGCGCACAATGCCGTCTTCGTCCGCAAGCGACGGTACGAGGGCATCCCACCCGGTATTGCTCCCGGCGTGCTGCGCCGCCATCCACTGGAGCAATGGCACCGAGAGGTACGGCAGATCACACGCAAGCACGAGCGCGGTATCGTGCCGCATTGCCGCGAAGCCCGCCACCAGCCCCGCGAGTGGCCCTGCGTCCGGCACGCTGTCCTGAATAGTGCGGGCATCCATGGGCGGCAACCGCGCCGTGTCGCCCGCCACGACGACAACAATTTCCGATGCGCCCGCTGCCCGTGCCGCCGCCGCGACACGCTCGATCAGGGTCTGCCCGCCCGTCGGGAGACGAAGCAGGGCTTTGTCCGCACCCATCCGTCGGCTTTTGCCCCCTGCAAGGATGAGTGCGGAGAAGGGGTTCATGCCTGCCCGCCGAGTGCGATGGCGATTTCGTCGGCGGTGTAGCCGGGAAGCGTCTCACCGTCCACGAGTTGTTCGTGCAGATCCGCCCATCGGAACAGGCGATTGCGCGAATCGGGGGATTCGGCGGCGACCCAGTCGAGGATCATCGCGCAGCGGAGTTCGGTGCAGTGGCGCAGCGATGGTTTCGCCGCCACGGTGATGATGCCGCTGTGCGGCCAGCCCTGCATGAGGTAGCGATTGTGCAGGCGGAAGAGCGTTTGCCGGTCGGTGGAGAGCAGCGGCCAGCCGTGCGCTGCCGCGTGGCGCAGTTGCAGTGTCGGGGGTGACGAGACGACCCGCTCCGCGAATGCGCTCGTGATCGCTACACCCCGCTCCTTGAGGAAAAGTTCGACGGTCTCCGAGACGGTGCTATCGAGGAAGACGGTGCGTGTGGGTGTCGTGGTCATGATTGTTGCCCCAATGCGATGCGGGTATCAGTGGCAGTATAACCGGGAAGTATCTCGCCACGCAGCATACTATGACGGTCAATGCATTCATCGAGGTAGATGGAACGCAGCATCAGAGTTCGTCGTGCGGGATGGAATCGCCTTCGTTGTTTTCTGCGATGTACCGATTAATCTCATCGCGGTGCTCATAGTAGAACCGGAGAGCGGTTGCGATATCCTCCGTCGAGAGCGACGGCAATGCGGTCTGTATCTCCGCCGGGTTTTGTATTCGTGGTTGAACAGCACCACTGTTCGTACGGGGATGCGCGTGCCTTCGAGCGTCGGTTCGCCCCCGACGATACCGGGGACACGAACGATAGTGCGGGGTTTCGGTTGAGCGTTGACCATTGGGATACCTCCTCAAGTCTCCGCAGTATATCGCTAAATGTCCCCGTGTAGGTACGGGGACATTTGCGGAGTGACGGGAGAAAGTACGCGCCTACATGCCGTCGCCGCCGTCGTTGTTGACGAGGCGGGCTTTGCGAAAATCGCGGTTGAGCAGCCCGATCACATCGAGCGCGATCCCCTTCGGGCAGACTGCCGAACATTCCCCGATATTCGTGCAGTTACCGAAGCCTTCGCTCTCCATCCGCTCGACCATCTGCCCGACGCGGGCGTACCGCTCCGGCTGGCCCTGCGGCAGAACGGCGAGATGCGCCACCTTCGCGGCGGTGAAGAGCATCGCCGAGGCGTTCGGGCATTGCGCCACGCACGCGCCGCAGCCGATACATGCTGCCGCCTCGAACGCGAAATCGGCGTCCGGTTTCGCGACGAGCATCGCGTTCGCATCCACCGCGCCGCCCGTTGGCGCACTGATGTACCCGCCACTCTGGATGATGCGGTCGAACGAACTGCGATCTACCACGAGGTCTTTGATGACGGGGAACGCTTTTGACCGCCACGGCTCGATGTAAATCTCGTCGCCGTCCTTGAAGGAGCGCATGTGCAACTGGCAGGTAGTTGTTGCGGCTTCGGGGCCGTGGGCGGTGCCGTTAATCATCAGCCCGCACGAGCCGCAGATACCCTCGCGGCAGTCGTGCTCGAAGGCGATTGGCTCCTCGCCACGCAGTGTCAACTCTTCGTTGACGACATCGAGCATCTCCAGAAAGGACATGTCCGGGCTGGCGTCGTCGGTGGTGTACTGCACCATCTTGCCGGGGCTGGCGGCGTCATGTTGCCGCCAGACATGGAGTGTGAGGTGCATCGTGGGTGGTATATGCGAATTCGGGGCGACGTTCGCGCCCGGTCGTGCCATCACTGCCATTATTTGTAGCTCCGCTGTGACGGGTGGACATACTCAAAGGTGAGGGGTTCTTTGTGCAGCGTGGGGGCATTGCCGACGCCGTTGTACTCCCACGCCGCAACGTCCGAGAAATGCTCGTCATCGCGCAATGCCTCGCCTTCGGGGGTCTGGCTCTCCTCGCGGAAATGCCCGCCGCACGACTCGGTGCGATGGAGGGCGTCGGTGCACATCAGTTCGGCGAGTTCAAAGAAATCTGCCACGCGCCCTGCCTGTTCGAGCGATTGGTTCAATTCTTCACCTGTGCCGGGGATGTGGACATTCTCGTAGAACTCGGTACGCAAGGCGGCAATACGCCCGATGGCGCGCTTCAGTCCCGCATCGGTGCGTGCCATGCCGCAGTAATCCCACACGAGTTTGCCCAGTTCGCGGTGAAAACTGGCGACCGTGCGCGTACCTTTGGTGGCGAGAAACCGCTGGGTGCGCTGCGAAATCTCGTTCTCGACCTCCTTAAAGGCGATATTGTCGGGCTTGTACTGCCCCGGTTTGACGCCTGCGAGGTAATTGCCCACAGTGTACGGCAGTACGAAGTAGCCATCTGCCAAGCCCTGCATCAATGCGGAGGCACCGAGGCGGTTCGCACCGTGGTCGGAGAAGTTTGCTTCGCCCGCCACGAACAAGCCCGGAATGGTGCTCTGCAACTCGTAATCCACCCACAAACCGCCCATTGTGTAGTGGATGGCGGGGTAAATCCGCATCGGTACTTCGTAGGGGTTCTCGGCGGTGATGCGCTGGTACATATCGAACAGGTTGCCGTACCGCTCCGCGATGGTGCGCTTACCGAGCCGCTTGATCGCGTCCGCGAAATCGAGGTAGACACCTAAACCGCCGGGCCCGACGCCGCGCCCCTCATCGCAGACCGTCTTCGCATTGCGTGACGCCACATCGCGCGGCACGAGGTTGCCAAAACTGGGATATTTGCGCTCAAGGAAGTAATCGCGCTCGTTCTCTGGTATCTGATCGGGGCGGCGGCTATCCCCCGCGACGAGCGGCACCCAGATACGCCCGTCGTTGCGGAGAGATTCGCTCATCAGCGTCAGTTTGCTCTGGTGGTCTCCCGTGACGGGAATGCAGGTCGGGTGAATTTGCGTGAAGCAAGGATTGGCGAACAACGCACCGCGCTTATGCGCCCGCCACGCGGCGGTGACGTTGCACCCCTTCGCGTTGGTAGAGAGGTAGTACACATTACCGTATCCGCCTGTGGCGAGAATCACAGCGTCGCCGACGTGTGATCCGATTGCGCCCGTGACCATATCCCGCGTGACTATGCCCCGCGCCGCACCATCTACAACGACGAGATCGAGCATTTCGGTGCGCGGGTGCATCGTTACATTGCCGAGACCGATCTGGCGGCTGAGCGCGGAATACGCGCCGAGCAGCAGTTGTTGCCCTGTCTGCCCCCGCGCATAGAAGGTGCGCGAAACCTGCGCCCCGCCGAACGAGCGATTGTCGAGCAACCCGCCGTATTCGCGGGCGAACGGCACGCCCTGCGCGACGCACTGGTCAATGATGTCTGTGCTCACTTGCGCGAGGCGGTAGACATTCGACTCGCGGGCGCGGAAGTCGCCCCCTTTCACGGTGTCGTAAAAGAGGCGGTGGACACTGTCGCCGTCGTTACGATAATTCTTCGCGGCATTGATGCCGCCTTGCGCCGCGATGCTGTGGGCGCGGCGGGGTGAATCCTGATAGCAGAAACATTCGACGCGGTAGCCGAGTTCCGCCAAACTTGCCGCCGCCGATGCCCCTGCCAGCCCGGAGCCGACCACGACCACGGTGTACCGCCGCTTGTTCGCGGGGTTGACGAGTTTCATCGAAAACTTCCGCTCCTCCCACCGCTTGTCAATCGGACCTTCGGGGGCGCGAGACTCAAGCATGGAGTGGTCCGCAGATTCGTGCCAGTAGGTATCGCGGGCAGGTGTGGCAGGTGCGGCGGGTGGGGCAGGGGAGCGGCGTTCGGTTTCAGTCGCCATGACACATTTCTCTTTCTGCTTGCTTCTACTTCACAATGCCAGTGAGGACGGCGAGGGGAACCGATGTGCTCGCCAGCACGAAAACTACCGAGAGCACCAACGCCCCACCGCGCAGGAGGCGGTGATTGTCCCGGTTGCGGATGCCGAGCGTCTGAAACATGCTCCATGTCCCGTGGTAGAGATGAAACCCAACTGCCAGCATCGCCACAATATAGAATGCGCTGACGTACCAGAGTTTGAACAACGCGGTGACATTGTGGTATGCATTGCCCTCGATGAATGACGGGTGCAGCGTGCCGAAGGTCAGGTTCATCAGGTGGATGACGATAAACGCGAGAATGATGCTCCCGCCCCAACGCATCGTGCGCGATGCCCATGTCGCTTTCGGGTCGGTGTGCTTGACGTAGCGGATCGGGCGGCTGGCGCGGCTCTGCTGGGTCAGTTGCACCGCGCAGGTGATATGCGCGACGACGCACGCCAGCAGCACTGCACGGATAATCCACAGCAATTGCTCGTTCGCAAAGACTGGCGCACCGACGACCCGCAGGAACTTCGCGTAGCCGTTGAAGGTCGTGCTGCCCTCGTAGATATGCAGGTTGCCGTAGATATGCCCGATCACAAAGAGGATGAGCACCACCCCTGTTGTCGCCATGATGACTTTTTTGCCAATGGAAGTCCGGTACAAACGCGCCGCCGAAACCGCCATCTTTGTTCCCCCTGTCGGGCGATGTATGCGCCCCAAAACACCGTTTGTGATAGGTAAAGTGTATCACGTCGCCTCTTTTTCGTCAGGACGCACAGTGATGGAACCAGCGAGATAGCGAGGCTGCGTTTTGTGTTTCATGTGTCATGTTCGTAGTCACACCACGATCCATGATGCAAATCAGCACACGGGGCGGAATTCGTGACACATCGTCGTGCGTTCTCCATGGAGGGAGCAGGGTGAATCTTCACCTTGTCGCGTGCTCTTTGCGGATTGCGGCTTGACGGATAGTTGCGCGGCGAGGATGATTTAGGCGGAAGGCACGGCGCGGGCGATCTGCCCGCACGATGAACGAAAGGACATGCCCGGTGGCAACCACGTACAAGTATGTCGGTACGGCAACCAAGCGTAACGACGCTCCCAAAAAGTTGACGGGGCAGGAGCAGTTTACCGGCGATATTACCCTGCCGCGCATGGTTCATGCACGGTTCGTGAACAGCATCTACGCCAATGCCCGCATCAAGAACGTGGACAAGAGCGCGGCGATGGCATTGCCCGGTGTGGTAGATGTAGTGACCGCAGACGATCTCTTGCAAAACTGGGGTCTCCCCGCCGCCCGCCTGCCGATGGCGCAGGGCCGTGCGGTTTTCTATGGGCAACCCATCGCGGTGGTGCTGGCAACGAGCGAAGCACTCGCGGAAGAAGCCGCTGCCCTCGTAGATGTGTCGTACGAGCCGTTGCCTGTCGTCACCGATGTTGAGGAGGCAATCCGGCCCGGTTCCCCTCTCGCAGTGGCGAAGGAGGAAGAGGGCAACGACGATATGGATATGCACGCGGCGGTAGACGCGGTTGCTACTGAGGCGAAAGAACTGCCCCCGAATGTTGCGGCATATAAGCATTATCATCGCGGCGACATCGCACAGGGGCTGGCAGAGTCCGACATCGTCGTAACGCGCAAGTACAAGACGAACATGGTGCATCAGGCGTACATCGAGCCGCACGCGACTGTGGCAATGCTCGATGCGACGGGCAATCTTTCGGTGTGGACCTCCACGCAGGCAATGTTCTTCTGCCGCACGATGTGCGCTCAAGCGACAAAGATGCCGGAGAACAAAGTACGTGTGACGGCGATGCCCGTCGGTGGCGGCTTCGGCGGCAAATTCATGCTCTATGAGCCGCTGGTGGCTGCCCTCGCGGTGCGGACGCGCCGCCCGGTGCGCTTCGTGCTCAGCCGCATGGAAGAATTTCTCTCAGCAAACCCCGCTCCCGGCTGCATCATCGAGCTGACGACGGGTGCCAAGAACGATGGCTCACTCCACGCACTCAAGGCGACCGTCACCTTCGACACCGGCGCATTCCCCGGCGCACCGACGGGCATTGCATGTATGTTGCTCGGCGGCTATTACAAGGTGCCGCATCTCGACATCGAAGGCTACGATGTCCACACCAATAAATCGCTCCTCGGCGCATACCGCGCACCGGGCGCACCGCAGGCGACCCTTGCGATTGAATCCAACATGAGTTTGATGGCGAAAGAACTGGGGATGGACGACATTACCTTCCGCCTCAAGAGTATCGCCGTAGAGGGCGACCCGTTGCCGGACAACACGCCGTGGGCACCCGTCGGGCTGAAGGAATGCCTCGAAGCATTGCAGCAGCACCCCGTCTGGACCGAGCGTGCAAACAACGGCCCCAATGAGGGCGTCGGTGTTGCGGTCGGGGCGTGGTTTGGAGGGCTGGAACCTGCCGCCGCCGCCTGCCGCCTCAATATGGACGGCTCGATCTCGGTCGTGCTTGGCTCGCAAGATATTTCCGGCACGAACACCTCGTTCGCGCTGATTGCCGCCGAAGCATTCGGTATTGACGTGGACAGTGTGCAGACAGTCTCCGCGCCGACCGACGACGCACCGTATGCGGGCGGCGCGGGCGGCTCCAAGACGCTCTACACCGTCGGTGCGGCGGTGCAGCGTGCCGCCGCCGATG
>JBBRMX010000099.1:0-11239 GCA_038230615.1 Thermomicrobiales bacterium
ATTTTATCTGCTTGTCGTGGTATCGGTTGTGCTCGTCGTTTTCGTGGTACGACAGGTGCAGCTCCGGCGGCGCATTGCGGAGCGGAAACGGGGGCGTGATCCCCGGCGCAACACACCGCCCGATGCCTGAGCGAACAAATTCGCTCCGAATGTCGTCTCTATCGTGAGGAAGACGATAGAAAGGAGTGTCTCCCGTGAGCGCAGCATATGTGTGGGTGGTTCTCTGTCTCGTGGTGATTGCGGCGGTGATCGGTATCGTGTGGAGCATCATACGGAACCGCCGCCGCGTTTGGTCTTCGTCGTCGTACGCGCTCGACCGCGACAGCGACAACGACGCGACGATGTACACCGTCTTTCCGTACCATACCGCGCAGGTGCCGTATGATAACGGAGTATCGGTCGGGTTTTTGCAGGGAGCCGGGACGCGGGAACCGGTGGGGAGCGATCCGAACGGCGCGTTCGGGGATTTCGGACACGGCACCGGCACGGTAGACTTCGGGAACGGAAGTGATGCTGGCGCGGACAGCGGCAGCAGTGGCAGTAATAGCGGCGATAGCGGGGGAGGGGACGACAGTGGCGGCGGAAGCAGCGATTCTTGACCGGGCGGCAATCGAGGCGGTCATTCCGCATCGTGCGCCCTTCCTCCTGCTCGACCGGATTACGGAGCACGAACCCGGTACGCGGGCGGTGGGCGAACTCGATGTGCGTGCGGATGCCTTCTGGGTGCCGGGGCATTTCCCCGCATATGCCGTGATGCCGGGAGTGCTGATCGTAGAGGCTCTCGCGCAGGTCGGGGCATTCGCGCTGCTGAGTACAGAAGAATATCGGGGCAAAGTCGTCTTCTTTGCGGGGATAGATGGCGTACGCTTCAAGCGGCAGGTGCGCCCCGGTGAGACGCTGCGCCTTGAAGTGACGCTCGATGCCATCCGGCGCGGCATCGGCAAGGGGCAGGCGGTCGCTACTGTGGGAGACAAGATCGCGGCACGCGGCGAACTGATGTTTGCCGTCGCCGATATGCCCGCGTAGATGCGGCTGCGTACGCGCATTGGGCGGGGGGGAGACTATCCCGCCACGAAATCCCCGCTGCATATCCCGGCGAAACAGCGGCTGCGCGATGCGATGGTAGGCGCAGTATGTCGCGTGGTTGGGGTGTTCGCAACGCCGTGGCTGCGCCCGCCCCGTGGCACGTGGCATATGCCCCGGCGGATCGTCGTCCTCAAGCCGTGCTGCATGGGCGATGTGCTGTTCACCACGCCGCTGCTCGCTGCGATCAAGGCTGCATATCCCGCGAGCCATCTCACGGTGGCAACCTCTGCGTGGTGCGCGTCAGTCGTTGTAGATAACCCGCATGTAGACGCGGTGATGGATGTGCCACCGCAGATCGGCGTGCGGGATCTGCGGCGGGTGGCAGCATTGCTGCGCGAGGGCGGGTACGATACCGCGCTTGTGCCAGATCGGTCGCCGCTGCTCGGCGTGATCGTTGCGCTGGCGGGCATTCCGCGCCGTGTGGGGCTAAACAGCGACGGGCGCGGGATGCTCTACACCGACCGCGTCCCCGTACCGCCCGACGGCACGATGCACGAGGCGGCATTGTACAGCCGCCTCGGTACCGCCATCGGTGCGCCGCCACTCGCGGGACGGGGGACAGAATACCGCCCGCCCACCGATGACCTCGCGGCGATGGATGCCCGCATCGCTGCGGCGGGGTGGCAATCGCCGCTGTGGATCATCCATCCCGGCGGCGGCGTCAACCCCGGCACCGCATTCCCGCCCAAACGGTGGCTACCGGATCGCTTCGCCGCTCTTGCAGACGGGCTGCTGCGCGACCATGGCGGCACGGTGCTTCTGCTCGGCACACTGACCGATGCCGATGCGGTTGCAGCGGTACGGGCGGCGATGCATGGCGCGGCGGTTGATCTTACCGATACACTGCTGTTCGGTGCGTGGCAGGCGTTGGCACATCGCGCCGACCTGTATATCGGCAACGATACCGGGATGACCCATCTCGCGCTGGCGGGTGGGACACCGACCGTCGCCATATTCGGACCGACTTCGTCCATACAATACGGATTGTACGGTGAAAATGGCATGATGGCGGTTGGGCGGGTGCCGTGGTCACCGTGCTGGCGCAATGGCAGCCTCGCCTGTACCTGCGGTACCATACAGTGCATGCGAAGCGTACCGGTGAGCGCGGTGCGTGCCGCAGCGGATCGCTTGTGGGGAGTTGCCGGTTGAATCTTCAGTACCGCGCCCGACGCCTGTTGATGGGAGCGGGTGGGTTATTCGTCCAATTGTGGAAGCCGCCGCCGCTCGAAACGGTGCGCCGCGTTGCGCTGATCCGCCCCGATCATCTTGGTGATGTGCTGTGGCTTTCGCCCGCCGTGGCGCGGCTGCGCGAGGCACTGCCCGCCGTGGAGATCACGCTGATGGTAGATGCCGCGAGTTGCCCTGTTGCGCTCAATGGGCCGGAGGGTGTGCGCGTGGAGGCACATACCTTTCCCGGCATCACACGGGGGCCGAAGCCTCATCCGATACGCCCGTATGTGGATTTGTGGTTTATGGCGCGGCACCTGCGCGAAGGAAACTACGACGCCGCGCTGATCTTGCGCCCCGATCACTGGTGGGGCGGTGGGGTGGCGGGTGTGGCACGTGTGCCGCTCGTCCTTGGCTTCGATGTGCGCGATGTGCGCCCCGCCCTGACCGACATTCTGCCGTTCGACCCGCACGCGCACAGTGCGCGGCTCAACCTCGAGATGATCGAAGCCCTGATCGGCAAGGCGACGGGCAAGCCGCCGCGCATTCTCCCCGCCGATGATGCTGCCCTGATGCGGGCGCACCCGCTCGTTTTCCGCGTACCGGAGGCGTCGCGTACGGAGGCGTCGCGGCTGCTCGATAGATGGGGTGGGGGTGCGCCGCTCGTGGCGATCAGCCCCGGCGCGGGGGTGGCGGTCAAGCGGTGGCCCCTCGAACGATGGGCGCAGGTTGCGGACGAGCTTGCAGCGCGGCATGGCGCGGCGATTGTGCTGACTGGCTCCCGCGACGAAGCACCATTGACGGCGGCGGTGGCGGCAGCGATGACGCACCCCGCCCTCGATCTCGCAGGCAAGACCTCGTTCCCGACACTCGGCGCGGTTTATGAACACGCGGCAGTCGTGCTCGGCCCGGATAGTGGGTCGCTGCATCTCGCGGTGGCGGTCGGGACGCCCTCGGTGCATCTGTACGGCCCCGCCGATAGCCGCCAATTTGGGCCGTGGGGCGATCCTGCCCGTCATCGCGTCATCAAAGCCGATGTGCGTGATATTCCGTGCCTCGCGTGCGGCGATCTCTCGGCGTCGCGCCCGTCCGCGCCGCCCTGCCTGACGATTCTCGGCGTTGCGGAGGTCGTCGCGGCAGCGGAACAACTCCTCGCTGCGCGGGACGCATGAGCGCGGTGGCGACGATACCAACAATTCAGCCCGCCCGCATTGCGGTGGTACTGTCGTTCGTGTCGTTCGTGCTGCTCGGCGCAGGCGACGGCGCGACGGGCGTGTTGTTGCCGTCGGTGCAGACGCAATACGGCATCGGCAAGAATGTCGTCAGCCTGATCTTCCTTTTCACGTCGGCGGGGTTCATCACGGCGGCGTTTACGAGCGGGTTGCTCGTGGCACGGCTAGGGCAACGGCGGTTTTTGGTCGTCGGGCTTGCCGCGCTGACGCTGGCGATGCTAGGGGCGGGAAGTGTGCCGCCTTTCCCGCTGCTGCTCGTGGCGGTGCTCCTGCTCGGTTTCGGGTACGGCATCGTGGATGCGGGGCTGAATGCCTACCTCACCGCTTTTTCCGGCAACACGACGCGGCTGAACAATCTTCACGCATGCTACGGGTTCGGCGGGTTTCTCGGCCCGGTCGTAGCGTCGGCATTGCTGGCGTTCGCGGTGTCGTGGAATGTGGTCTATCTCCTCTGGTTTGCGCTCGGTGGCGTGCTGGTCGCGGTCTTCGTCGTGCGCTTCCCCGCCGATGCACCGCTACTCCATGATGATCGTTCGCCGGTGTCGGCGGGCAGTATGCTCACGGAGACACTGCGGCTGCGCGTCGTCTGGCTGGCGGCGATCTTCCTCCTGTTCTATGTGGGGACAGAAGTATCGGCGGGCAACTGGGGATACAGTTACCTGACCGAGGTGCGGCGCGATGTGCCGCTCTTTTCCGGGTGGGCGGTGAGCGGCTACTGGTTTGGCGTGACGGCGGGGCGGCTCGTACTGGCGCGGCTGGCGGCGCGGCTGCGGTGGAGCGACTGGCGGCTTGTGCAGGTCTGCCTCGGCGGGGTGCTCGGCGGGTTCGTCGTGCTGTGGGCGGTGCCTGCGCTGGCAGTATCGGCGGTGGCGTTGTTCGCAGCCGGCTTCGCACTCGGCCCGATGTTCCCGACGGTGATCGCGCTCGTGCCGTCCATCGTTCCGGCGCGGCTGGTGCCGAACGCGGTCGGGTTTCTGTCGAGCCTCGGCAATGTCGGCAGCGCGTTCTTCCCGTGGTTCGTCGGGACACTTGCCGGAGCGACCGGGTTGGGCATCCTCATGCCGTATCTCGTCGTGATGACGCTCGTGTTGACGGGGGCATGGGTGGTGCTGCGGTCGCGTGCGGCGGTGCGGGCATGACGGACGCACTGACTATCGGCGTGGATGCCAGCCGGACGCTTGCCGCGCACCGCACGGGTACGGAACACTACAGCGTCGCGTTGTTGCGTGCGCTGATGCTGCTCGATACGCCGCATCGGTGGCGGCTCTACGCCCCCGCCGCGCCGCCGGACGATCTGCTGCCTCTGCCGTCCCGGTGGGAATGGCGCACGCTGCCCGCGCCGCGCCTGTGGACGCACGGGCGGCTATCGTGGGAGATGCTGCGGCATGCGCCCGATGTGCTGTTTGTTCCCGCGCATGTCGTGCCGTTTATCCATCCGCGCCGTACGGTGGTGACGCTGCACGATCTCGGCTACCGCGCATTCCCTGATGCGCACCCCGCCCGCGACCGCCGGTACCTCGCTCTCTCGACCCGTTGGAGTGCGCGGACGGCGCGACGCATCATCGCGGTATCGGGTGCGACACGAGACGACCTCGTGCGGCATCTGCGAGTGCCACCGGACAAGATCGCCGTCGTGCCGCACGGTGTCTCGCCCGCGATGCGCCCTGCCCCGCCCGACGCAGTACGCGAACTGCGAGAGCGGCTCGATATTGTATCGCCGTATGTGATGGCACTCGGCACTGTGCAGCCGCGCAAAAATCTGCGGCGGCTCATTGAGGCGTGGGGGGCAGTCGTGGCGGCGGGATTGCCGCATACTTTGATCGTTGCGGGGCGCGAAGGCTGGCTGACCGATGCGATCCATGCGGAAGTAGCGGCGCGGGGGCTGTCGAGTCGTGTCCGGTTCACGGGCTACGTCGCGGACGCCGATTTGCCCGCGCTGTATACGGGCGCGGACGCATTGGCGTTCGTTTCGCTCTACGAAGGGTTCGGGATGCCCGCGCTGGAAGCGATGGCGTGCGGCACGCCTGTCATCGCCGCAAACACCACGAGCCTGCCGGAGATCGTCGGCAATGCCGCTTTGCTCGTTGACCCGCTCGACCCGGCAGCGATTGCCGCCGCAATCACGCGGGTGGTGAGCGATGCACCGCTGCGGGCGCGGTTGCGGGCGGCAGGGCTGGCACGCGCCGCACACTTTACGTGGGAGCGGTGCGCCCGCGCCACGCTCGCGGTGCTGGAAAGCGAAAGGGGTGCGCAATGATCGGTATGCGTGTGCCGCAGCGCGTGCTCGTCGTCAAACTTGCGGACATCGGCGACGGGTTGCTCGCCTTGCCCGCGCTCCGCGCTCTGCATACGCATCTGCCGGACACGGAGATTGACTTGCTCGCCGCTCCCGGTGCGGCGAAAGCCCTCGCGCACGAAGCATCGCTTTCGCGGATCGTCGTTGCGCCCCCCGCGCTCGTGTCGCTGAACCGGGGGACGCTCCGCACAGTGGGAGCGGTGGCGCGGTCGCTGGCGGCGTTGCGGGCGCGGCGATACGACGCGGTGCTTTTTTTTCACCATCTCACGACGGAAGCGGGCGCGGCGCGGGTGCGGGCAATCGCGCAGGCGACGGGCGCACCAGTGTCGGCGGGACTGGACAACGGGCGCGGCGGCTTTCTCACACACCGCGCCTCAGACCACGGTTTCGGGTTCATGCCGGAATGGGCATACTGGTTGTCGGTCGTGGCATTGTTCGGCGCACACACCGATGCGCCGGACGCGACGTATCCCGTTCCCGCCAGTGCGCGTGCCGCCGCCGCTGCGCTCACGGGCGATGTGCCATATGTCGTGCTGCATCCCGGCGTTGGTCCGTACAGTGTGGCACGGCAATGGCCGCTTGACCGTCTTGCGGCGGTCGGGCGGTCGCTGGGGATGGGTGGCTATCGCATCGTCGTGACGGGCGGCACGGATGCCGCTGCGCGGGCAGATGCGTCGCATCTTTGCGACTTGCTCGGCGATATACTCGTGCTCGATCTTACGGGCAAAACCGATATTGCGGTGTCGGCGGCGGTGCTGGCGGGTGCGGTGCTGTTCGTCGGGAGCGACAACGGCATGGCGCATCTCGCGGCGGCGGTCGGGGTGCCGTCGGTCGTCGTGTTTGGGCCGAGCAATGCCCGTGCGTGGGGGCCGTTCGGGGCGGTGGAATGCCACCCCGGTACGCTCGATGTGCCGCCCGATACCCGCGTCGTCGTACTGCGGAGCACAATTGCCTGTTCGCCTTGCTTCTATATCGGGCATTCGCTCGGCAGACCGGAGGGGTGTGCGGCGCGTGATTGCCTGCGAGATATAGGGGCAACCGATGTGTTACTGGTTGCCGCGCAATTAATTGCGGGTCGTGTACAATAGAGATTGTGTGCAATAGAAAACAAATTTTCATACGCGAAACGGGATGGGATGACAGCACCGAGCAATATGACGAACGAATTGCTTGCGACGATGCTCGCCACGGTCCCCGCAAGTATCGCGGTTTTCGATGTGGCAACCGAACGGGTCATACTCGCTAATGCGCGATACCGCAGTATACTCGACTCGCAGTGGCATGACCGCGATCTTGTAGGCGTGCGAATCGCGGATATTCTGCGTGATCCCGAAACCACCCTCGCACTTATCCGTTCCGTTGCACAGACCGGTGAACCGTGGCGGACCGCGGGGTTTGCGTATGACGGGTTCGAGCGGGGCGTAACCTACTGGGATTTCGACCTCACACCAATGTGGGACGAGGCGGGGCGATGCATCTCGGTCATGCTCGCTGCGGTAGATGTCACGGAACATATGCGGGCGCAGCTCGAAATGCAAACGCTCGCTGCGGTGAGCACGGCGGTCACGATGTCGCTCGATCTGGACGACGTGCTGGATCGCATTCTCGTGGCAACCGCGCCGCTCATCCCGTACGACCGTGCATTTGTGCTGCTTGATGCGGGCGAGACGCTGCGGATCGCTGCGGGGCGCGATGGCACGGGGAGAGGCAATTTTCTCCGGGACACGCTGATTCCCAAAGGCGAGAGCATCAACGGGTGGGTTTTCGCGCACGGCGAACCGCAGGCGATTGGGGATGTATACGAGAGCGAAAGCGGCGTACCCGGTGCATATCATCCCGACGATCATGACCCGCTGTTTCGCTCTGTCCTCTGTGTGCCGCTCATTGTGCGGGAGCGGGTCATCGGCACGATGCATGTCGCGTCTTACAATCCGCACCGATACAGTGCCGACGATCTGCGCCGGGTATTGCTCATTGCGCCGCACGCCGCCGCCGCGATCAACAACGCGATGCTCTATCACGACGCGACCGAGCGTGCTACCGAACTCGTCACGCTGAACGATGCGACGATGGCGATTGCCAGCACACTTGGGCTTGAAGAGGTGCTGGAACGCATCTTAATCGAGATCGAGCGCGTCGTGCCGTATGATCGTGCAGTGGTCGCGCTCCCGGATACCACCGACCCCGCCTATCTGCAAGTTGTCAGCCTACGCACCACCAGCATCACGGGCCATGCATCGCCGCGTGTACCGATTGCGGGAAGCATTATCGGGCGGGTATTCACCGACGCGATCCCCGTACTCGTGCCAAACCTTGCAGCATCACCGGAGTGGAAGGCGACCAATTACGATCCGCACGGGGTGTGGGGAGAGCAGCCTCGCAGTATTCTCGCGTTACCCCTGCGAGCGCAGGAAGAGACGGTAGGCGTCCTCTATCTCACACAGCGCGGCGCGAATGCCTACGGCGAACACGACCGGGACCGTCTTTTGCGGTTTTCGCCCGCGGTGGCGATGGCAGTGACGAATGCGCGGCTCTACGCGCAGCAGACAACGCAACTTCTCCAATTAGGGCGGGCAAACAACGAGTTGGAAACGCTGCGCGAGATCGGCATCGCCGCAACGAGCACACTCGATTTGCCGGAAGTGCTGAACCGCACCATGACGCAGATTAGCCGTGTTGTGCCGTACGAGCACGGGCTGATTTTGCTCGATAACCCTGCCCGCACGATGTTGCGGATAGAAGCGGCGGTCGGCGCGGCGGTCGAGGAGCACCTTGGGATGGAGATGCTGGTGACGCAGGGGCTGGCAGGGTGGGCATACCGCCATGCGGAAACGATCTGCATCGCCGACTTGCACGAGCAGCAGGAGTGGGCAGCGAGGGCGCATATCTTCTCGCTCGGCGCGGGGAGTGTTACCAGTGTCATCTGTGCGCCGCTCTTGCTTGGTGGGCAACCTATCGGCACGATCAACTTGATGCACCATGAAGTGGGGAAATACACGCCCGATGATGTGCGCCGGGTCGAGCGGTACGCGACGCAAGTCGCAGTGGCGGTCGGCAATGCGCGGCTGTACAGCCGCAGTACCGCGCAGGTGACGCAGCTGGAACAGGCAAATGCCCAGTTGGAGACGCTGCGCGAGGTAGGTATCGCCTCTACCAGTACCCTCGAACTAAAGGAAGTACTCCAGCGTGTGTTGGCGCAGATTAGCCGCGTCGTACCGTATGAGCAGGGGCAGATCGCGCTGGAAATTCCCGAAAAGCCGGGAATGTTGCGGGTCGAGGTTGGGCGAGGCATCGCCACCGAGCCATATATCGGGCGCGAAGTATCGGCGGATTCCGGCGTCGGTGGATGGGTCTATACGCACGGCGAAACCGTGGTGATCCGCAACCTGCTCGAAGAAGAAGAATGGTCTCGTCGTGCGATCATCTTCGGGCCGCTGGTTAATGTATTTGTCAGCATCCTGTGTGTCCCGTTGCGGGTCGGCGGGCGCGTGATCGGCGTCATCCACCTCGTGCATCGTATCCCGGAGATGTACGGCGCGGAGGAAGCCCGCCGCATCGAGCAACTGGCGACACAAGTAGCGGCGGCGGTCGTCAATGCACGGCTCTATGCACAGGTGCAACGACAGGTAGGAGAACTGCGTTCGCTCAATTCCGACATGGAGACGCTGAACGAGATCGGGCGGACGGTAAGCGAATCGCTCGATCTGCAAATCGTGATGCCGCGTGTGCTGGCGGGTGTCATTCGAATCATTCCCGCCGAGTATGCGTATATCACCCTGATGGAACCGGACGGCGAATTTCTTCGCATCGTCTGCGAGATGGGCATGTACGGGAAGCAAATGGGGATGCGCATCCCGCTCGATGGAAGCATCAATGGCGCAATTGCCCGCACACAGCAACCCGTGCTTGTCGGCGATGTAGATACCGACCCCGATTGGGGCGATAAGTGGTATCCCGCCGACGATTCCCACGTATCTGGGATGCGAAACGTGCTTGGCGGAGCGATGGTCGTCGCGGGGGAGAGTATCGGGACGCTCTATCTCGTCCACAGTACGCCACATATCTTTACGGAGCATGACCGGCGGCGTGTGCAACAGTACGCCGCACAGGTAGCGGTGGCGGTGGCGAATGCACGGCTGTACGACCGCATTCATGCACAAGTAGAAGACCTGCGGCGGCTCAATGAGGAACTGGCGAGCATCAGCCAGCATAAAAGCGAGTTTCTTGCCACGATGAGCCACGAGTTACGCACGCCGCTCAATGCGATCATCGGGTTCACGCAACTCTTGCAGGACGACCTCGTAACCGACGCGGAAGAACGCCGCATGTGTCTGGAAGACGTGAGTGCCAGCGCAACCCATCTGCTGCGGCTCATCAATGATGTGCTGGATGTCGCCAAGATCGAAGCGGGGCAGATGGAATTGCACCGCGAACATTTCCGTGTCGGTGAGGAGATCGCCGAAGCGGAGCGGCTGATGGCACCGCTCATCAACCGGAGCCGCCAGACCCTGACGGTCGTTCCGGTGGTGGGTGTTCCTCCCGTCTTCGCGGACCGCGCCCGCTTCCGGCAGGTGCTGCTCAACGTTTTCTCGAATGCGAACAAGTTTACGCCGGAAGGTGGTGCGATCACCGTCGTCACTGATCTGGAAGGTGATTTTGTGCGCGTGGCGATCACTGATACTGGCATCGGCATCCATCCCGACGACGCGCACAAAGTCTTCGAGGAGTTCCGGCAGATTGACAGTGCACTGAACCGCCGGTACAGCGGCACGGGGCTTGGGTTGTCGCTCTCGCGGCGGCTGATCGAAACACTCGGTGGCACCATCCGCTTCGAGAGCACGCCGGGGGTAGGCACGACATTCTATGTTACGCTCCCGACCGCCGTGCGCCCCGGTTCATTGGTTCCCTGACGCATGACCGACCGCTATTCTCGGTCGAGCACCTGCAGCAATGCCCGGATATAGCCGAGGCAAAAGGCGAATTGGCGCGACTGGTCGGGGTCTGCTGCCGACACCGGCACATGGTCGGGGCAGACGATGCCCGCATATCCTGCATCCCGATACACGCGGAGTGCGCCGAGCATGTCTACATCGCCATTATCAGGGTAGACTTCCGCGAAATGGAGACGGCTGCCCTTGATGTTGCGGAAGTGCACCATCTCGATCTTGCCGCGTGCCGCGAACTCGCGGATCGCGGGCGGGACTTCGGCGGCGGGGTCGTCGCACATTTCCGCGAGCGTTCCCTGACAAAAATTCATCACATGCGATGGGCTGCCCGGTGCCATATCGAGATACTGCCGCAATGCCGCCACGCTGGTGAGCACATGATGAAAGCCGCGCACGCCTTCTGGCGGCAAAGGTGGGTCCTGCGGATGGAAGGCGAGGCGCACGCCGCATTCTTCCGCGATAGGCAGCACCGCCGACAGAAAGGCTTCTAGTGCGCCCCACATCTGTGCCGC
>JBBRMX010000100.1:0-11232 GCA_038230615.1 Thermomicrobiales bacterium
CGAGCGCAGATGATATGGAAAACCCGTCACTGTCAGTTCTCCGATCGTCGGGTGCAACACGGTGCGGGCGAGGCGTTCATGCTGCACCTGCGGGTCTGCGAAGACGGCATCAATGCGGTTGATCGGTCCGTAAGGGATACTGGCAGCGTCCATCTTTGCAATCGCCTCGTCGGTCGTCATGGTGGCGAAGATGCCCGTGACCATTGCCGTTACCTCGGCATAGCGAGCGACGCGGGCGGGGTTCGTCGCGTACCGTTCGTCCGTCGCAAGATCGTCCCACCCCACAGCACGGCAGAACCGCCCCCAGAGCGCATCGTTGCCTACCGCGAGGCTGAGATAGCCGTCTTTTGTCGGGTACGTGTCGTACGGGCAGATCGTGGGGTGCGCATTGCCAACCATCCGTGCCACGCCGCCCGTCATGAAGTAATTCACGGCGTGATACATCAGCATCGTCGTCTGCGAGGCGAGCAGCGACACATCAATGTACTCACCCGCACCACTCGTCGTGCGCCGGAACAACGACGATACAATCGCAAACGCCGCAAACATCCCTGCAGTCATATCCGCGATAGGAATACCAACTTTCGTGGGGGGGCCGTCGGCGGGGCCGGTGATGCTCATCAGCCCGCTCACCGCTTGCACGATATTGTCGTACCCCATCCGCTGCGCTCCCGGTCCTGTCTGTCCGAAGCCGGAGATCGAGCAATAGACGATGCCCGCATTCCGTGCCTGCACCGCGTCGTACCCGAAACCGAGGCGGTCAATCGTGCCGGGGCTGAAATTCTCGATCACTACATCTGCCCCCTCGATCATCTTCCAGAGGGCTTCCTTGCCTCCTGCACTCTTGAGATCGAGGGCAATCGAGCGTTTGTTGCGGTTGATCGAGAGGTAATACACCGCCTCGGTGCCGACGAACGGCGGTCCCCAGTGGCGCGTATCGTCGCCTTTGCCCGGTTGCTCCACCTTGAGCACCGTCGCGCCCATGTCCGCAAGCATCATCGTGCAGTACGGCCCCGTCATCACTCGCGTAAGGTCAACCACCCGCACGCCCGCCAGCGGCAGTTTCGCGTCGTTCACGTTGCCCCCTCCCTCTCATATGCCGGTCGCGTTCTTGCACGCTATGCTACACGATACGAACGGGAAGGTTTCACCTGTTGGGACGAACACATCAGACACAACCACGGGCGGGGTGCGTCGTACTTGTCACGGGCGTATGTCGCCGTGTCGGGATCGGGTCACGGTAATACGGCGATAGTACGGGCGGCGGGTCGTAAACCGTCGCTCCCCGTGCGTCCTATCCCGTCGCGCTGCCGGAGGCTTCCCCGGTTCGTCGCCACGTTATAGGCTTCGGTGTGCGGTGCGTGTCGCGGGAGAATGCACCGATTTCTTCCTCACCCCCGACGGTCACGAGCGTCATCGCCCGCCGCATCCGGTGCGGATCGGCGGCGAGATACGTGATGCCGTCCCCCGGCACATCCTGTACGGTCTCGTGAATCAACATCGCGTGCGTAAGGCAACTGCCGCACATGCCGAGGTCGGGCCAGCGGAAGTCCTCCCCCGTCCCGGTTGCCGCCTGCGTCCACCACGCACGCAGCGCATCATATCGTCCGGTGAGGTAGTCGCGTATCGTCTGCATCGGTAATGCTCCTCCGTCGGGTGTTACCGTCGCTTCCGTCGCGGGATGCGCGTACAGGAGAGATCGGTATTCGTGGTGTTCATTGAGGAGTTTGCCCCGGCGCGCGCCCATGAGGGCATCAGGCGCGGGGCGATGTACACGCGGTACTCTGCGCGAGGAGGGCAAGCAGGCGGTACGGGAATAGCCGGTGCCACAGCGCAGGGTGCGGTGTATGCATCCCACATCGATAATTGTTCAGTTTTATAGTGAACAAAATCATGTTTCCCATGTCGCTGTTGTATCATCTGCCACGCCGCGTGTCAATCGTGCGGATTGTGGGCGAGGTAGTCAGCGGGTTTCGGGTTATTCGTGTGTCCAAACATCCGAACGTGATCCGGTATGTCAGGGGCGGCGGCGATAGAGCGCGTAGGTATACCCGTCCGCGATGGCGCGTTGCACATCGGTCGTCGGGGTGACGGGCAGCACGAGATCAGGCGTCGCAACCGTCGCATTCATGCGAACAAGCGCGATCCGCTCGTAGTGCGCGTCGAACTCTGGCAGATTCAGCCCGCGCCCCGGTTTGCCGGTACTTGGGTTCATCCCTACCGCGATATAGGTCGGCTTGCGGGCGAGCACATAGTCCGGGTCCATCTTCTCATGCCCGGCGCGGTCTTCGCCCGACGCCTTCACTTCGTGTGCGATGTGATAATCGTTCAGACCGAGCATGTCAATCGTCCGCAGCCCGCTCGTGTATGGCGCGACGCCCGCTACTTCAATCGCCAGCGTCTCCTTTGGGTTGGCATGGTCGCGGAGATAGTCGCCAAGCACGCTCAACCCCGTCACAAGCCGCATGTGCGATTGCTCCGGCAAAAATGTTCCCGGCGGCATGAGTGGCAGCCAGAACCAGACCGCAACGAGCACCGTACAAACCGCCGCAAGCGCGTGGTCTCGTGCCGTGCTGTGCGTCCCTATCGCCCGCAATGCCCACCCCGCAACCGACCATACCGCCGCCACAAGGAGTACCGACAGCAACGGAAAGATATGGAACAAGAAACGCGGCCCGATGAAATCACCGCCGACAAGCACGACATACCCCGCGAATGCACCGACCAGCAATGCGAGATACCGCCCCGCGCCCCGCTGTACCACCCCGGACGGCACCGCCGCAAGTGCGACGACGAGCAGCGCAAGTGTCCACGGATGCAGCGTCGGCAAGACATGGAGCAGGTAATCGCCGCCGCGTTCCACCTGCGCTACCGTACTCCCGACTTTATCGTAAAAGGTGTTCGGCAGCGGTTCGCCGTAGTACCAGAGCCGGAACGCCTCGTGCGCTCCCGCGACAAGCACGAACGGCCACGAGAATGCCGACGCGACCCGCCACCGTTCCGCGCCGCCCCCCGTCACGGACGACAGCGCGACCCATCCCACTGTCACCGCCCACAGCCCTGCACCCTCCGGGCGGGTGAGATATGCCAGCGCGAAGACCGTCGCCGCCCACGACCAGTGTCGCCGTAGCACGAGTGTCGCCGCAACCGTAACGAGCAGGGCGAACAGGTGGGTTTCCAGCCCAATCGCGGCGAAAAAGGCGAACCAGCCGCATCCCGCCATCAACACCCCCGGCAGGGCACAGAGCCAGCGCGGGGCAGACGTGAGCACCATGCCCGCCAATGCGTAGGTCGCCGCAACCGCGCCGAGGGCAGCCCCGATGCTGCACACCTTCGCCATCGTCACGAGCGGCAGCCCGATCTTGGCGAACAGCGCGAGCAGCACCGTAAGCGAGAAATTCGTGTAGCCTTCCACGGCGCGTTCGCCGGGGTTGTACACCAGCCCGTTGCCGTCCGCGAAATTGTGAGCATAGCGCAGCGTGATGTATGCATCGTCGTATAGCCTGCCGTAGAGCGCGTGCGAGGCGTAGAGCGCGTAGCCGCACGCGATGCCGAGCGCGACGAACATCACCCATCGCCCATCGAGCCACGCCATCGCCCGCACCCATCGCTGTGCCGTCAACGGTCGCCAGTGCGTTGCCGCCAGCGCGAGAAATGCCGCGACGCCGAATGCTGCCACCGCCCGTGCCTGTTCGCCGGGATCGTCCGCACGGCGCAGCGCGAGATACCCCTCCGCAATCAGCGCGGGACACAGGACGAACAGCATACAGAGCCACAGCGGGGGCGTAATCGAAAGAACCGCCAGTGCCAGTAACATCGTCAGTGCAAGCACCAACAGTATCGCCAGCACTGGCGGCACGACCGGCCCGAATCGCACGGGGTTCGTATAGATCACTATTCGCTGCACTGCGACGCCGAGGGCGCGATTGTCGCGCGGCGGCACAGCGGTATCGGACGGCGTGATTGTCAGCGATGGCGTGTGGGCGGGGTTCCATGCCGCACGGTCGCTGCCGAGCGGCACCATGTACGGCGCGAAATCGCCCGTCGTGCGCGTGCGGGTTTCGTTGCCGCTCGGTGTGCGGAACGACACATCCGGCGGTGTGCTGCCCGGTCGGTCGCCAGACAACACGAGTGTCGCCTCGCCCGGAAAGACTCCCTGCGGGAGCCGTACCGAGGCGTTCGCCGTCGTCCAGCGATAGGTGAAATCGCCCCCGCCTTCTGCATCGTGGAAACCGCCGATGAGCCGCGTTGCCTCCGGCGACCCGACCGCGACGGTGTGATGATACGGCACCTGATAGATGAGCAACAGCATCGCCACCGCCGCTACGCAGAGCGCAACGAAGACCACCGCCCGCGCACGTGGCGTCTGTGGCGTCCATTGCGCCGCCGTTGCGCGTCGCCTGTATGTTGTCGGTTGTGCCGCCACGCTGTCCGCCCTGTATCCGCCTCGTGCCGCGCCTATTGGGGCGCATCGTACCACGCCGAATGGAGGGGTGCGGTGCCGTCCGTCCGGTGGATGTGTTTGCGGCACCGCCCGCGCATACTGGTGATAGCAACGACGAGGGATTCTGCGTATCCGATGCGGGAATGTGAACAACCTCATACTGTTACATGCCACAACGACGCATTCACGTATCACCGAAAGGAAACCAGCAATGATGACGCTCACCGACCAATTGATTGACCGCTTCGCCGCCCAGACTGATCTCGAATTGCACGCGCCCGCGTATCGCAAGCGCGTGCAGGCGGCGGGCGAACTCGTCGCACTTTCCATACTGGAGGCGGAAGCCCTGCCCGGCTCCGCGATTGTCGCGCACCTGACCGATCTCGCCCGCTCCGTGCCGGGAAACTGGGCGGCGTATCCGCTCCTGCACACTCTCGAAGCCGCCGGACATGTGACGGCAACCGCCGCACCGCGCTCCCCGCAGCGCACCTACGCGATCACCGAATCCGGCCGCATCGCCGCCGCATCGCTGCGGGCGTGCCTCCTGCCGGACAGTATTCTTGTTCCCGCCGCCTGATCGTCCAACACAGACGACGCAACGAACGCACGAACAGCAACGACTACGGTCGTTGCTGTTCGTGCGTTCGTTGCCGGAGGCTCCGCACACGATTCCCGCTACGCGGTATGGTTCGCCCGCTGTCGTGCGATTAGTGCCGCTGCTGCGCCACCGAGCGCGAGGGCGGCAGGTCTCGTCCAGCGGCGCGGTTTCTCCTCTTGCAAGTCTTTGAGCATCACGGTAGCGGTATTTTTGCCCGGTGCACCACAGACGCCGCCGCCGGGATGCATACTCGCCCCCGTCAGGTACAACCCCTTGAGGGGGGCGCGGTAATTTGCCAGTTCCGGTAGCGGGCGGAACATGAACATCTGATCCAACGCCATATCGAGATGCATCAGATGGCCGCGTACCAAACCGTTCTCATTTTGCAAGTCTTCCGGCGATTTCAGGTACGTCTCGGTCACGGCGTCCGTGATGCCGGGGGCGTACGGCTCGAAGGTTTCGAGCAATTTGCGCCCCTCGCGTTCGCGGATGTCGTCCCACGATCCCTGCCCCGCCGCCAGCGTGAAGGGGTGATACTGCGCCCAGATAACGAGAATATGCTTGCCGGGGGGGGCGAGCGTGGTGTCGTTCGCAGTGGGCGTCATCACGACGAGTGCGGGATGTGTCGGCGGCAGACCGGACGCCGCTTCGTTGAACCCGCGCCGCAGGTATTCGACCGTGGGACAGATCATCTGCATCCCATTGTGCGCCCCGGCGGGCATATTCGGGTACTGGGGCAGGGTGTCCACCGCGCAGCGGATCGTCATACCCATGCCGTTGGCGATCCGAAGTGTCTCGACGCGCCGCCGCAATGTGGGCGAGAGATCGTCCGGCGCGACGAGATCGAGCATCGTCGTCTGCACATGCGTCCCGCTGACGACGGTATCAGCATCATATTTGTCGCCGCTCATCAGTTCTACACCGCGTACCGCGCCGTTGTGCGTCACGATACGGCGCACGGGGGCATCGGTGTAGATCTCACCGCCGTGATCACGGACATACCCCGCGAGGGCTTCGGAGAGCATCCCGCTGCCACCCGTCGGGCGCGTTAACCCAACCGTATGGTAGATCGAGTGCGCTGTGAGAAAGGTCGCGCCGCCCGCGTCGTCGGGGCCGGGACCGCTCTGCGCGGCGAGCCATGCCATCGGCGCACGGACATACTCGCTCTCGAACAGTTCGTTCAGCACCGCGCCGTACGGACGCAAAATCGTCTGCAAGAGGGTATCCGATTTGCCGAGCGCAAGTTGCTTGGGCAGATTCCGCCCGACACGTCGGAGGATGGCGGGGAACATGTACTCCGGTGATGGCGGGGCGGTGAATGCGCCGAACACTGCTTCGTTGAATTGCCCCCACAGCGCGACGAATGCCCGGTACGTCTCGGCGTCTTTCGCGCTCACCTTCGCAATCTCTTGGCAGGTACGATCCACATCTTTGTAGAAGCGCATCGTCGTGCCGTCGGGGAAAGGCGCAAAGATAAATGGGTCCGCCTGCTGATAGCGCAACCCGTAGCGGGCGAGATCGAGTTCCTGCACGATATTCGTGAGGTGAATGAGCACATGGAATGATGAGCAGGTATCCACGCGATACCCCGGCCAGAGTTCCTGTGTATTGACTGCGCCGCCGATGACCGGGCGACGCTCGAAGACACGCACGGGATGCCCCGCCCGCGCAAGATAGGCGGCGGTGACGAGGGCATTGTGTCCCGCGCCGATGACGATGACAGGTTTTGGCACGGTGGCAACTCCGGTTCTGTGTAGTGTCCGATACTCATTGGCTGTTCGCCGCCCGTCTGATGACCGCAAGACGACCAATGACAGACCACGATACATGTGCCTCTGCACGACGCACTGCGCCGTACCCCTATGATATACTCCCGACAGCCTGTACAACGACCCGATGGGAGCGCGGAATCGTCCCTTCACCGGGAGAGACACCGCCATCATTCATCATTGCACAAGCGGAAGATTGTTCGCCTCGCATTGAATGCACATCTACCCATTACCGACCGATCATTCTTTGTGTATGGCTGCGACACGATTTGGCGCGACAACTGACAGACGATTGACGATTGAAGGGAGACACGGGGATGCAAACCCCTCCATCATCGCCGGCGGCACAGACGCCGGTGCAATCCATCGCGGAACGGGTCACGGCGAATGTTGAGCGCGTCATCGTTGGCAAGCGGCGCGAGGTGCAACTGGCACTCGTCGCCTTGCTCTGTCGCGGGCATATTCTCATCGAGGATGTTCCCGGCGTCGGCACGACGGTACTCGCCAAGACGATTGCCCGCTCCATCGGGTGTTCGTTCAAGCGCGTGCAGTTTACGCCCGATCTCTTGCCCGGTGATGTCACCGGCGTTTCGATCTTCAATCAGGCGACGCGAGTCTTCGAGTATCGCCCCGGCCCGATTGTGGCGCAGATCGTGCTTGCGGACGAGATCAACCGTGCCACCCCCAAAACGCAATCCGCGCTACTTGAAGCGATGGAGGAGCGGCAAATCACGGTAGACGGCGAGACGCATGATCTTCCGATGCCCTTCGTCGTAATGGCGACACAAAACCCCATCGAGTACGAAGGCACCTTCCCGCTGCCGGAGGCGCAACTCGACCGCTTTCTTGTTCGTATCTCGCTCGGCTACCCCGCACATCTCGAAGAAATTGCGATCTTGCAGAACCAGATGAGCGGGCATCCGCTGACGCGCATCGAGCAAGTGGTAGATGTGGACGAACTCATCACCGCGCAACGCTATTTGCTCGACAATGTCCGCGTGGACCCGCTCTTGTTCGAGTATATGGTGTCGCTTGCCGAAGCGACGCGGCGGCACGACGAGGTATACCTCGGTTCTAGCCCGCGCGGGTCGCTCGGTCTGCTCTCGGCGGCGCGGGCGTGGGCAGCACTTGCGGGGCGCGATTATGTTTTGCCGGACGATGTGAAAGCCCTCGCGGAGCCAGTCTTGGCGCACCGCCTGATTGTCAGCCCCGCCGCCCGGATGCGGAATATTGATGGGCGCGGCATTATCAAGGAGTTGTTGCAGCAGATACCCGTGCCGGGTGCCACGCCGTTCAACGCGCAGTACGCACCGGGCAGATCGCGCGGGGCGCGGTCGTGAATGCCGTCAAGCTCGGCATACTCGCATTCGTCGTACTCGTCGCGGCGCAGGTCAGCGGGTGGGGTGTACTCGACACGCTCTTTTTCGTCCTGATCGGCGTGCTGATCGTGGCATACATCTGGAGCCGCATCAGTCTCGGCTCGCTCGCGCTCACCCGCGATACCCGCACCGACCGCGCACAGGTCGGGCAGATGCTCGATGAGCGCATGAAGATCGAGAATCGCGGGCGCGTTGCCAAACTCTGGCTCGAAGTGCGCGACCATTCGACGCTGCCCGGTCATCAGCAGCAGGCGAGCCAAGTGCTGCATCTTCCCGCCCGGACACCGCACAATTGGCGCGTCCGCACCCGCTGCACGCAGCGCGGCAAGTTCACGATTGGCCCGCTCACGCTGCGCGGCGGCGACCCGTTCGGGCTGTTCCCCGCACAACGCCTCATCCCGGAGACGACCGAGCTGCTTGTGTACCCCGCCACAGTGGATGTGGCGCAGTTTGCCGTCTCGGTGGGCGAGTTGCCCGGTGGCGCGGCGACGCAGCGGCGCACGCATTATGTGACGCCGAATGCATCGGGCGTGCGCGAATATTTCTTCGGCGATTCCTTCAACCGCATCGCGTGGAGCACGACCGCCCGTACGGGCCGGTTGATGGTCAAGGAGTTTGAACTCGACCCGACCACCGATGTGTGGGTGTTGCTCGATCTTCAGCGCGATGTGCATGTCGTCGCGCCGCCGCAACCGGGCGTGCCGGAGCCGCTCGATGAGTGGGCGGTTTCGACTGAGGAGACTGCGGTTACTATCGCCGCATCAATCATGCAGCACTTCATTGAGCAGGGGCGCAATGTCGGCTTGGTTGCACGCGGGATGCACACCGAAGTCGTCAATGCCGACCGGGGTGAACGGCAAACCCTCAAGATGCTCGAATCGCTCTCGGTCGTCCATGCGGACGGCAGCACCGCCCTGCATGAAGTGCTGCTGACCGAATCCGTCCGGTTCGGGCGCAACAGCGTTGTTGTAGTTGTGACGCCCTCGGCGGACGACGACTGGGTAACGGGGCTGATGTCGAATGTCTATCGCGGCATCAAGGCGGTCGCGGTGCTGGTAGATGCAGAATCGTTCGGCGCACCGCGCAGCAGTTACCGTGTCATCACGAGCCTTGCGGCAACGAATGTGCCGGTCTATATGGTGCGGCGCGGAGAAGAGATCGGGCGTGCATTGGCGCACCCGGTCGGGTTGTCGGACACTGCGCCGCCCGTCACGCGCCCGCCCGCCCCGACACCTGCGCCGGGACGCGAACCGGCGCGAAATAGCGGCAGCATCCCGATCCAGCAACCGGCGGCATCTTGATGTAACGACTGTTCCAGAATCATCACCGGGGGGTTTCGTATGGCAACTGCACGACCACGTCTCAGCCTCGGCAGCGTCCGGTCCGCCCTCTCGTGGGATGCGATTACCCGCGCCGTCCGGCTCCCCGAAGGGTGGGGAACGGTTTTCC
Organism: Thermomicrobiales bacterium; assembly: GCA_038230615.1. GTDB lineage: Bacteria > Chloroflexota > Chloroflexia > Thermomicrobiales > JALYUS01 > JBBRMX01. The sequence goes on from JBBRMX010000100.1 coordinate 9,640, forward strand.
TTGCGGGTGCGCTGGTGATGCTGGTGCAACTCTCGATTCTCCGCGCCGAATGGGCAAAAGAACTGCGGATTCTGCCCTCCATCACGCTTTGGGGACTGGGCGCGGGGCTTGTACTCGCGAAGATTGGGCGGCTCCGCAACTGGATCGGGATGCTTGTGGGCTTCGGCTTCGGGCTGGCAGTCGTCTGGGTGCAGACCCTCTCGGTACTCGGCGACCAGTACGGCGGCACGCGCGGCAAGTCGCTCGAACTCGCCCGCCGCCTCGGTCATTACGCAAAGGCGGCGTGGAACGGCAGCGCGGAAGACGACCTCTTTCTGTTCGTGCTGATCATGGCACTGATGATGTACGCGGTCGGGTTTCTTTCGATGTGGTGGCTATTCCGGTCGCACTGGCTCTCGCCCGTCCTCGGCGTGAACGGGCTGATTTTCCTCGTCAACCTCGGCTACGACCGGCAAGACAGCCGCGCATTCCTCGCGCTCTTTCTCATCTGCGCAATCCCGTTAACGGTGCGCTATTATGCATACCGGCAAGAAGCGGGGTGGAACAATGCCCATATCGCGTTCCCGGCGTCATTAGGCTGGCGATTCACGACGATGGCGACAGTCACGGCGGTGGGGCTGTTGTTCGTCTCATACCTCGTGCCGTTCTCGATTCATAGCGGACCGCTCAACACGGCGTTGGAGAAAGCTACCGCGCCGTGGCAGGATTTCGAGGGGCGGTTCGAATCGCTCTTTCCGAGCGTCGAGGGGCGCGGGCGTACGCGCAACACATTCCCCGGTTTCGCGGCATTTGGCGAGACATTCCAGTTTGGCAGCGGGTTGAACCTGCCGGAAGACCCTGCCGTCGCGCTCAAGTGCGACAATGTCCCCGCGCAGTACATCAAGATGAATACATACGATTACTATACCGGGCATGGGTTCAAGAAGAAATTGCCGGACACCTTCACCGCTCAGCAACCGGACGGCAGTACCTACGATCCCCGTGTGCAATTAGACGCAAACAAGACCGTGCCGCAACCCCCCGCCCTCGACCAGACCGCCAAGAGTGCCAACTGCAACGCGCAACTGTTCCGCCCGCGCGGGAACCTCTTGCCCATTACCGGCACCCAACTTGAGCAACTGAACACGCAATCGCTCGTCAATGTGGGGTGGCAAAACTTCGTCGGGGCGGGCGTGCATGTGCCGACGCAAGCAGGCGAAACGGTGCCAGTGCAACTTGCCGACCTCCTCAAGCGGGTACAAGGGTTGCAGGGGCTGACGGTGCCGATTGAGGCGACACCGGTGCTGCGCCCGAACGCCCCGCCGCAGGCGAACCTGCAACGCGACGGCACGCTCGTGATCTTTATTCCGCAGGGGAGCGGGCTGGATATCCCGCCCGACACGCTGACGCGCCTCGTCACGACCGCGACACAGCCTGCGAACGGGCAGCAACCGCCGCCGAAAATCACCCGCGTCGTCATCGCGGAAGCCCCGGTGCTGATGCCAAGCCCTGTTCCTGCCCCGACCGCAACCGTCAGTATTAGTGCGACTGGCACGACGACTGCCGCCGCCAGCACCCCGACCGTTGCCCCAACTGCAACGGCAGTGCCGATCC
>JBBRMX010000101.1:0-11220 GCA_038230615.1 Thermomicrobiales bacterium
AACAAGTACACCGAGGGCGACAATGGGCTTCACACGCAAAAGCCCCCGTTATCGAAGTGATAGCGGGGGCTTTCTATGCAGGAAGAATTATTCGCGTGTTGCCGCGACGGGTTCTTCCGCAGGTTCCGGTTCGGCGTCGGGAACGGCAGCGACAACCGGCGTGCCGTTTTCTTCGGCTTCTTCGCGGGCGATCTGCGCTTCGAGCCGCGCTTCGCGTTCGCGGGCTTCGGCTGCTTCGGCTTCGGCTGCCTCGCGCTCTTCCTGTTCGCGCGTTTGCTGCGCCTCGTTCAGTTCTTCGTTGGCAGTCTCGAGGTCCGCGACGAGACCCGTCAGGTCTTCATCGGGGTGTTCCGCTGCTTCCTGCTCGAACCCCGCCAACGATGCGCGTTGCTCGATCAGCACACGGTATTGATCGAGTTCTTCTGCAGGGCGGTTCACCGTGAACGCACCAACAACGATCTCTTGCGGGTCAAGATAGAGCACCGCGAACGAGCGGTCTGCAATTGCGCCGCGTGTGATCGTCTCCAATGCCGGGTCGGGGTTGCCGAGCACCTCGATACCGAGATCGAACAGGTCCGAGAAGAAATACTGTACATGCGTGTAGGCGTCGTCCGCACCCGCCATGTTCGCGCCTGCGGTCTGCCCGTGGGTTAGCGCAGTGTCCCAGTGTTCGACGCGCCGCAGTTTGCCTGTCGTCGGGTCGGGGAATGAGGCGATGTCGCCCGCCGCATAAATCGCGGGGTCGCTCGTCCGCAGATGATCGTCTACACGCACGCCGCCCGTCTCATCGTCTATCGTCAAGCCTGCTGCTTGCGCGAGGGCGATGTCCGGCGTGATGCCGACCGCCCCGACCACGAGATCGCCGCCGAGTGTGCGCCCGCCTTTGGTGGCGACGCTACCCGCGTGCTGCTTGCCTTGCTGCGGCAGAATCCGCGCCGGTGTCTCGCCCTTCACAATCTTGATACCGTGATCGGTGAGCGTTTCTTCGATGAACTGCGCGGTTTCCGGCGTCGCAAAGGCGGACCAGACGTGTTCACCGCGTACAAGCAATGTGGTTTCGACCTTGTAATGCGCCATCGCTGCCGCCGCCTCGACACCGATAAACCCACCGCCGACGATTACCGCTCGCTTCGCTTTCGCCGCCGCTTTCCGCAGTGCGTCCGCATCCGCAAGCGAACGCAGGGAGAGCACTCCATCGAGTTCCTCACCGGGGATGCCGAGCGGCTGCGGAGTGCCGCCGGTGGCGAGAAGCAATTTTTCGTAGTGCAGTTCGCGCCCGTTGTCGAGCGTGATTACCCGCGCGGCAGGATCGAGCGACACAGCGCGGGTCTCGCGCATCAGTTCGACGCCGTTCTCGTGGTACCACTCCGGCGGCTGCACGAAGACTTCTTTACGCTCCTGCTCGGCGCGGAGATATTCCTTCGAGAGCGGCGGGCGGTGGTACGGGGCTTCAGTGTCGGTCGTGACGATCACAATGCGCCCCGCCGCGCCGCCATGTGTGCGAATCGCCTCTGCCGCCGAAATCCCGGCAAGCCCTCCGCCGATAATGAGATAAGAAATAACCGTCCCGGCGGTCGCGGTCGTATCGGGGGTGCGTGTCTCCATTGCTGCGGTTCCTTTCATCCGTGCATTCATGCACACGGGAAGATACGCAGTATGGATGCCACGGGAGCGGGAAGTAACAAGGAACACGATGAAAGTAACAAAAGGGAACTTGCGTTTCCTTGTTACTTTTGTCTTGTTCCTTGTTTACTGCGCCCCGGCGTTATCCGACGAAGCCGCGTCCGGTGCGGTCGCCACCGAGGTATGCGGCGGTCGTGACGGGAGCAAGGAGCAGCCCGCCGTCTACGAAAATCGTCTGCCCGGTGACGTAGGTAGATTCGTCCGAGGCGAGCCAGAGGCAGGCATCTGCGATCTCAGTCGGGTTGGCGGTGCGCTGCATCGCAATCCACGGGTGGGCGGTGCCGTCGGTGGCGTCGTATTTCGCCTGTTCTTCGGGTGTCTCGGAGACATCAATATATCCCGGCGCGATGCAGTTGACGCGCACACCGTGCCGCGCCCATTCCAGCCCCATGCTCGCTGTGAGGCGGTTCAGCCCCGCCTTCGCCACACCGTATGCGGTGTCGTTCGGCCAGCAGTGCGACGAATGCACCGACGAAATGTTGATGATCGCACCACCGCCGCCACGTTCCACCATATGCCGCGCCGCTGCCTGCCCGCACACGAACGGTGCGGTGACGCAGAGATCGAGCGTATACCGCCAGTCGTCCAGCGAGAGTTCGAGCAGCGAATCCATGCGCCCACCACCCGCATTGTTCACCAACACATCGAGCCGCCCGAATGTGGCGATGGCTTCCTCGACCGCCGCACGGCTGGCGTCCATGTCGGTCACTTCGACCTGCATAACGTGCGCCCGCTGTCCCATCGCCTCGATCTGTGCGACGGTATCTCGCGCCCCGTCTTCGCGGCTGCGATATGTGATCGCCACGTCCGCCCCCTCTCGCGCATAGGTGAGCGCAATTGCCTTCCCGATGCCGTGGCTTGCCCCCGTGACCAGCGCACATTTTCCTTCTAGCCGCATCGCGTTCCCCTTCCGTCATCTACTCGTGTGCCGATAAGAGGAATATACACGCTGCGGTGTCGGTGGGGCGAGAATCGCCCGCGTGTTCCGGTTGCGGACAGACAAACGCCGCGCCGCTCATAATGAGCGGCGCGGCGGCTGCAATGCGTTCTCAGTCCGTTGTTTGTACGTCCTCAGTCCTCATTGCACAGGGTCTACCGCTCGTCGGCGGCGTTCATGTTATCGCCCTGCGCCGGGGTGATGCTATAGACGGGCGAGATCGCCGCGGCAGCGGGGGCAGACTGCATCGTGTTGAGCACCATCGTGCTGTCTTCGCGGTCATTGCGACCTGCCGCGCCAACGGTGCCAGCACCGAGCGTCGTCAGGGTCAACATGCCCGCAAGAATCCCGATGGCAAACCGGCGGCGCAGAGTCGTTGTCGTGTTCATGGTGTATGCTCCTTCATGGTTCAATACTATAGATGGTGCTTCGTGTATCCGATGTCGTTACGTCGTCTCGTAGGGTATACGTCGCGTTTCGTGTTGTGGATGCATCGCGTCTCCCGCGCCGTCGGCATGATCGTTGGCGAATCCCGGCGTCGTATTTGCTGGCAGTACAGGGTTTTCCGTTTCCCCTGCATGTTTGGCGTCTCGTATGCGCCTCATGTCTATCCATACGCAGGCATTGCACTATCGGATGCATCGGCGGCGCAATTACGTGAATCCATTGCCATTTCTCTCTGATCAACGAGGTAAAAAAAGCGGGGACGCCGCCCGCGCCCCCGCCTGTTTCGTTGCCTGCAAAGAGGTGTTACCAGTCCGCGACGCTGCCGTCCCGGTGCCAGAGTGGGGGCTGGTCGGCATCTTCATAGGGGTGTGCCGCCGCGACATCCATATTTAGTGTTACCCCAAGCCCCGACCCGGTCGGGAGATCGAAGTAGCCGTCCACGACGCGCACAGGCGGCGAGACGATCTCATCGCGCCACGCGGGGGCATCCCAGAGCCATTCTTGGATAAGGAAGTTTGGGATGCACGCATCGAGATGCAGGCTCGCCATCGTGTTGACGGGGCTATAGGGGTTGTGCGGGGCGCAGGCGATATAGTTTGCTTCCGCCATCGCCGCGATCTTGCGTCCCTCCGCGATACCGCCGCAGTGCGCGAGATCGGGCTGCACGACTGCGACGAGTTGGCGGTCGCAGATTTCGCGGAAGCCGAACTTCGTAAAGAGCCGTTCGCCCGTCGCCAGCGGGATCGTCGGCGGGGCGTGCTGTGCCACTTTCGCCAGTGCGTCGGTGTTTTCAGGCAGGCACGGTTCCTCCCAGAGGAAGATATGGTAATCCTTCAGGGCGTCCATCAACATGATGCTCATCGTGGGCGAAAGCCTGCCGTGCGCATCGAGCAGAATATCCACATCGTCGCCCACCGCCGTGCGGATAGCGGCGAGACGGGCATCCGCCTCGCGCACGACGCGGTAACTGTCCACGAGGTCTACCGCCTCGGTCGGGGCGAGTTTGAATGCCGTAAAGCCGTCCGCAACAATTCGCAACGCGCTTTCCGCCAGTTCTTCCGGCGTGCGCCCGCGTGGGCCGTTGGCGTAGGCGCGGATTTTTTGCCGCGTCGGGCCGCCGAACAATTGCCAGACGGGGACATTGAGTGCCTTGCCCATGATGTCCCACAATGCCTGTTCCACTCCCGAAATCGCGGTATTGAGTACCACGCCGCCGCGCCAGAAGGCATGACGATAGAGCCGCTGCCAGTGATGCTCGATAGCCAGCGGGTTCTCGCCCACCAAGTGCCGCTTCAGGTCTTCGATTGCACCGCGCATCGCGTGGACTTTGCCTTCGAGCGATGCTTCGCCCAGCCCACTCACGCCCTCATCGGTGTCCACATGCACATAGACCCAGTTCTGCCCACCCGCGCCGCGCACCACTGTCGTGCGTATATCCGTGATCTTCACGCCGCCCCTCCCTTCGCTTTTGCCGTAGTCGCGGGCGCATTGTAGCGTGTCTGGCGCGTCTTTGGGGCGGGCAAACCCGCGTTCGCTTCTCCTCCGTCACCAAACCCCCGCTCGCTCGTTTAATGAGTGGAATGGGGGACGTGTGGCAGTGCGACCGAGACGAGGGCGATACAATTACAGTTGGGCGCGGCGGGCGGTCTGGTGCGGGCTGCTCATTGCGGTGTGCGCGTCGCCGCTCGCGGTGGCGGCTGCCCCGACGCCCGCGCCGCCCACCGGACAGAGCACGATAGACCTCGGTGATTTCGACCCCGCGCTTGTGCCGTTCGTCGCCGCGCTGTTGCAAACAGGCGGCGTGACAGCACCGGGGCAACTCCGCGCCATTCTCACCGACCATCGCGGCGTCACGCTGCGCTTTGTTGGCGTCACGCTTTTCCTGCCGCAGGGCAAAGTAGAGCAAGCGACCACTTCGCCGCTCGTTGCGACGCTCCTCGAACGCATGGTGACAGTACCGCTCGTCTCCGACAGCAGCGCGACGTATGCCCAACTCGCCGAGGCGATCCGCCTGAACCGGACGACCGGCACGAAACAGCGCGTGATCAATGCTGATGGGTCAGTCGGCATCCTCCCGCCGCAAGAACTCCCCGCGCCGATGCCCCCTTCGCCCTTCGACCCCGTGGTGAAAGCGGCAAATCCCGCAACCGATCCCCTGCGCCGCCGCGCCTTCGACACCTTGCGCGTCGGCACGCCTCTCGCCGATCCCGTCTGGATTCGCACCAAGTCCGGGCCGCAACTCGTGCAGCCATTCACGCAGCGCGTGCTCGTGTGGGACCCCAAAACGAAAGCGATCCGTGGCACCGACTTCGGCGACGCTGCGATTGGCGGTAAACTCCTGTCGGACGGCCCGCTCGGTCCGACGATGGCGGCAATTGTGCTGCGTCTGATGGATGCCCCTGCCAGCGCACATGTCTCGCTCACCTTCGGCACAGTACGCGGCACGACCACCGTTTCATGGGGCGGTTTGAGCGTCTCCCCAACCGCCAGCGTGATGAAACTGGCGATCCTCGCCACCTATGAGGACGCCGTGCAGCACGCCGGGTTCCCCCGTACCACCGAGACCGAACGCCTCGCGGAACTGATGATCGTCAACAGCGACAATGCCGCCGCAAACCGCCTGATTGATCTGCTCGGCAAGGGGCGCATCAACGATTACATCCGGCGGCTCGGTCTCACCCGTACCTATCTCGGCGCACATTTCGAGATCGGCGTACGTGGCGACGACGGCGATAATGTCTCCGCCCCGCGTGAATCCGCCCGCATCCTCTCCGTCCTCATTAACGGCGAAGCGAGCAACAACCCTGCCCGCGTGCGCGATTTGCTCGCCCGTTCGCAGGCTCCCGGCAGTGTCCGCGCCGCCCTCCCGCACGCGGGGATGCTCTACGAGAAGCGCGGCTGGTACAACGGCGTCGAGAACGATGTGTTGCGCGTGCAGCTACCGTCCAATACATCAGTGACGCTCGCCATCTTCCAGCCGGATGTGCGCGATAGTAACCGCGCCTACACGCTTTTTTCCGATCTCACGACCCTCGGCGTCCGCGCCATGAACGAGGGAAAAGTGAAGTAAGCGGCATCGGTATGTAGCAGAAAAACTGGCACAGAAAAATGCCGGGGCGTAAACCCCGGCATTCGGTCAGCAACAAGAATTAGCGGGTGATCTTGTCCTTGATGTCGTTCGCGGCGTCTTTGACGGTGCCAACAACGCCTTCGGCCTTGCCCTTGGCTTTGTCCTTTTCGCCATCAGCGACCATATCGGCATCATTGGTGTGCTTGCCGACTTCTTGCTTTGCGTTGCCCTTAAGTTCGTCCACGTTGCCTTTGAGTTTGTCGCCCAAACCGCTCATGGTATGCTCCCTTCCGAGGAGATGGTCGAGGGGAATTCCCTCGATACTCATCATAATGCAACACCCGTGCCACGGGTACGAAGGAGGCAGATCATGGATTCCGCATCGCAATTCGCCGCATTGGAAGCGAATGCCCGCGCTATTGCGGCCCTCGCGGGGGCAATGCCTACTGCAGGCGTGCGCTGGCGTCCCACGCCCGATGACTGGTCCGTGCTGGAAGTGGTCAACCACCTCGCAGACGAGGAAAACGAAGATTTTCGCGCACTCCTCGACGGTGCGTTACACCGCCCGGAGAGTGCCGTACTGCCGATTGAGCCGAAACGGTGGGTGACGGACCGCGCCTATAATGCACAGGATTTCGCTGCGTCGCTGGCGCGGTTCCTCGCGGCGCGGGCGGCATCGCTCGTGTGGTTGCACGGGCTGGACGCGCCGGATTGGTCGCACGTGCTGACCCTCCCGCACGGGCAGCGAGCGAGCGCGGGCGATCTGCTCGCAGCGTGGGCGGCGCATGATCTGCTGCACGCACGGCAACTGGTCGAAATCCAGTACGCCTACCGCGTCGCCCACGCCGCCCCGTACTCCGTTGCGTACGCCGGGAAGTGGTGAGCGGGCTATCCCTTGTCGGTTCCCGCGCTCACGCCCGTATCTATCACTGCCCGCAGCAGCCCTTGCAGGTACCCTGTCTGGTAAGCGCGAGTTTTCGGGTTCCAGCCTGCATCGCCGACCATGCGCGGGGCATGGTCATCAATCACGACGCCCGTGTAGCCGACCGTGATGAGCGCACGCATCACGGCAGTGACATCCACGATTCCCTCGCCCGGAAAACATTCGTTGAAGCACGCGCCCGCCATTTGCACATCGCGGAAGTGCACATAGCCGATTTTGCCCCGCGTACCGAACCACCGGATGCCCGCCAGCACGGCTTCGGTGCCGCCCATCTCCGCCCAGCACCCGACGCAGAAAAGCACGCCCCATCCGGGGCTGTCTACAACCCCGGCAGTCTCCGCCGCCCGTGTGAATCCGCCCAAGTCGCTCATGATACGGGCGATGCCGCCGACGGTGATACCGGGTGGGTCGTCCGGGTGAAGCGTCAGCATCACGCCCGCCTCTGCTGCGACCGGCACGGCGCGACGCACGAAATAGTCGTACGTCGCCCACATATCATCGGCGTCATAGGTGCGGCCGTGGCTTAGCGGGAGATCGCGTGCAAGGGCGGGGTCGAACGCAGTCACCGCCGCGCCGCCACGCCCCGCGATCTCCCCGGTACGATACAGGCGGTTGGGTCGCCAGTTGTAGGTCAGCATCGGGATACCGGCACGACCCATGTTGCGGATCGTTGCCGTATAGCGACGCAAGGCGGCATCGCGGTCGGGCAGACCGAGGCGAATCCGGTCGAAATCGTCCAGCGGTGTATGCTGAATCGCCACGAACCGCAACCCGAACGCTTCAATGCGCTCGCGAGCGCGGGCGAGATCGTCGTATGCCCAGCCGTCGGTGTCATGGTACGGGAACGCGGGTTGCACGACGACGATATCGGCGCATCCCATCTGCCGCGCCTGCACCAATTGCTCCTCGCGCAGTTCGCCGTCCACGCCGATGCCGATACGTATCCTCTCGTGCTGCATCTTTCCGATCCTTTCTGTGTATGTTGCGCCGCATCGTAGCGGGCGAGAAGGGGCGCAGTCAAGAGAAAATCGGGCGTTGAGATGCGCGGCTCCCCCTTGACGTACCGGCATCTTTCGTGTATTTCTCAGGTGACATAATATACGTGCAAGAGAGGAAGCAGCGATGCGGCGACGGGATGTACTGGCAATGATCGGGGCGGGGAGCGCGTGGGCAATCGCGCCGTGGGCAGCACGCGCCGAGGACCCGCTGCCCACCGACGGGAGACCCGACTATAACGATCCCCGCTACAGCGCGAATGCCTACCCGCCGCGCAAAGAGGTGGTCGAAGGCGTAGTGCAAGCGGGCGATCTCGCCCAGACTGCCGACGATCTCAACCTCCGTGCCGAGGCAGACCCAAAAAGCGATATTCAGACCGTCATGAAGGCAGGCAGTGTCGTATCGGTCGAGGGCAAACTGAAAAACGGCTACTTCCCCGTCAACTGGCAATCCAGCACCGGCTGGGCAGATGCCAAGTATCTCCAGAAACTCGCCCCGGAGACGCTGCCCGTGACGGGCGTCGGTACGCTGCTCGAAAGCACGCCAATTTACGACGCGCCCAACGCTACCGGCAAAGTCGTCGCCAACTGGACGGCGGGCATCCCGATCTCCTATTTCGGTGAGACCGACGGCGGGCAGTATAAAGGCAGCAAACGCTGGTACAAGGTGCTCTCCAACCCCGACCGCTTTATCAGCACATGGAGCGTCTTCGGCGTGGCAACGAACGGGCTGCAAGCCCCGCCGCCCCTCCCGAAGACCGGGCCGCTGGCGATGCTCGGTCAGATCACGAGCAGTGCGAATGTGCGCGTCGGTCCCGGTGCATCCCACGAAGTGATGAAGACATGGCCCCCCGGACGCCGCGTGGTCGTCTTCGCGGAGATCAAGGGCGAGGCATACGCGGGGTCTGACCTTTGGTATCAGGTCGCAGTGCCGCCGGAGCAGAGCCTATTTGTGCACAGCAGTTTCGTGGATAAAATCTCCGAACTGAATCGCGTGGACAAAGAGAAGGTGCCGTTTTCCGGGCGGTGGATAGATGTAGATCTCGGCAAGCAAGTCATGGTGGCGTACTACGCCGACCGACCGCAGTATCTCGCCCAGACCGCCAGCGGCAGGAAAAACCACGAAACCGACGAAGGCACCTACGGCACCTTCTGGCGGCTCGTAATGCAGCGAATGCAAGGCGATAACCGCTTCTCGGACGACTACTATAATCTCGACGCCGTGCCGTATATTCAGTATTTCCACCCTTCCGGTGAAGCGATCCACGGCGCGTACTGGCACGACAATTTCGGGCAACCGATGTCGCACGGCTGCGTCAATGCGTCTATTCCCGTCGCACAGTACATGCTCCAATGGGCACCGCTCGGTACGAAAGTCGTCGTGCATCAATAAGCGCAACGCGATAGCACTGAAATTGCGGTGCGGGGAACCGGAGCACGTCTTCTGACGTTCTCCCTGTGTGATTTGCGGGTATACTCCGCGTTGCGCCCGTATGGACGGTGCGCCCCTGTTTTTGACCGGGAGGTCTTGGGATGACGTTGCACCGACCGCACCGACTGACACTGGCTGGTACCGCATTGTTCGCCGCGCTGCTGATTGCCTGTGGCGGTGATACGACACCGACCGCAACCATCGCCGCACCGACGACTGCGCCGACCGTTGCCGCCGCCGCCACCGCCACCCGCCCCGCCACCACGGGCAGTGTGGTAAGTGGAACGACCGCCGCCAGCCCCGCCGCCGCAACAACTGCCCCGACCACGGCGGCGAGCAGTGCCGCCGGGACGACCACTGCCGGTAGCCCCACGCGCCCCGCCGGAACCACGGTCGCTTCCGCTCCCGCTGGTACAACGACGGCAAGCGCAACGACGGTAGGCACAATGACCGCTGCGAGCGCGACCCGCCCTGCCGGGACAACCGCCGCGTCCGCACCCGCTGGAACAACGACCGCCGCCAGCGTGACCCGCCCCGCCGGAACCACGGTGAGCGGTAGCGCATCGGCAGGCATTCCCGCCGGAACATCGGCAGCGGGCGTGCCGACGAAGGTCTACACTGACGCCGCCGGACGTTTCACCTTCAGTTACCCCGCCACATGGGCGGAGCAGAAGAGCGACACTTCCGGTATCGTCGTCCAGTTCGTCTCCGATACCCCGATGGGCGTCTTCAACATCATTACGCAGGATTCCGTCCCCGGCGCGTCGCTCGATCTCGTCGTCTCGGTAGCGCAGGAACAACTGAAGGCGCAGATTCCCGGCTACATGCCCGGTCCCGGCGGGCTTACCAAAGGCACGATAGATGGCAACCCCGCACAGGCATTCGATTACTACGGGACGTTGAGCGGGCAGAAGATTTACTTCCAGCAGCTTGTCATCGTCCACAGCAATGTGGCGTATATCTTCTCCGCAGTTGCCCCCGGCGCAACGCAGACGCAGATTGACGCCTATAATAAGCAACTCGACATCGTGGACAACTCGTTCAAGTTCCTCAAGTAACCGCACAGAACAAAAAAGCCCGTGGTGTGGAATACACCACGGGCTTTTTCGATGCGGGCGATCAAACTGACCAGAGAGATTAGACCGGCACGAGCGGCAGGTGCGGCTCCGGCGGCAACTCGACCGTGATTGTGTCGTCCGGGCGGATCGCGCCGCCCGCCACCACCACTGCCATCACGCCCGCTTTGCGGACAAGGTTGCCCTGCGCGTCGCGGCCGAGTACCGCCGTCATGAGACCGGGCTGGAAGTGATCGAGCTGGGCGCAGGGATTGCGAAGCCCGGTAATTTCCACTGTTGCTTCGTCGCCGAGGCGCAACCGCGTCCCGGTCGGCAAGCCGAGTAGATCAACCCCCGTTGTAGTGACATTCTCGCCCATCTGCCCTGCCGACACCGCGAACCCGCGCTCCCGCAATTCCGCGAACAGTTCGCCATGGATGAGATGGACTTGCCGTAAGTTCGGTTGGTTCGGGTCGCGTGCCACCCGCGAACGGTGCTGCACGGTCGTTCCGGCGTGCGTGTCGCCCTCCACGCCAAGCCCCGCCTGCAGGTGAATCGCCGCCGCCGTCTCTTTGCTGAACGAATGCCCCGCGCTGCGGCTCACCGCCATCACTTTCCCCGTCATCTTCCCCCTCATTCAGCATCCTCCCGATAGTCA
>JBBRMX010000102.1:0-11204 GCA_038230615.1 Thermomicrobiales bacterium
AGGTACGGGCTTGTCTCGTGCGCCAGCCGGTTTGTCATAGTGCACCTCGCATTCCGCCGATAACGGGAAGTTGGCTCCAGTCGGCGGCGCGGGAGACAATCTGCGGGCCGGATTCGGTGACAAGTACGAGGTCTTCGATGTGATACTGATCGCCGCCCGCCGTCATGCTAGCGGGTTCAATGCAGAAAAGCATCCCCGGTTGGAGCGGTTCGTCAGTTACGCGGTTGATGATCGGGTATTCGTGTAGCACGACACCGAGGCTGTGGCCCAGAAGCGGCATCCCGAAGGGCAGATCATACTTCGGGTAGACTGCCGCGCCCCGCGTGTAGATGTCGCACGCCCGCTCGCCGACGCGCAGCATCGCAATGATCTCCTGTTGTACTTCCCAGAGGCGGGCGTAGATGTCGCGCTGTGCGGCGGTCGCGTCGCCGACAACCGCCGTACGCGCCATGTCCGAATAATACCCCTGCCAACTCCCGCCGCCGTCGAAATGGACGATGCCGCCGCGTGGCATTGGATCGTGGTTCGGGAAATGATGGATGCGCTTCGTGTTTTCGCCCGCCGCCAGTACAAGAAAGGGGCAGAAGTCCGCGCCCGCCGCAAGCATCTCGGTCTGTATCACATCGCCGATCTGCTTTTCGCTCCACCCGACCGCGCCCCGCATGAAGGCGGTGTGGATTGCGGCATCGGTGGCGCGGGCGGCATCGGAGAGGATGCGGATTTCGTCCGCGCCTTTAATCATGCGTGCGTGGTCAAGCAGGGATTCGGCGGGGATCCATGCCGTGTCCGGCAGCGCAGTAGTCAGTTCGCCCCAGTAATCGAGATTCCACGCCTTGCGCTCGTAGCCGACGCGCCCGGATGCGACGCCGTGTTGCCGCACCACATCCGCGATGACGGCGACGGGCGAGGTGGCAAACTCCACATACGTGCAAATGTCGGGGATTGTGCTGTCTTGCCGCGTCAGCGATTCCTCGATGGTACAGACGACCATCGTTGGCGGGCGGTTCTTCGACCAGATCACCGCAGCGAGGCGGTCGGGGATGTACCGCTGCGTGAGAATGTTGGCGTTCGAGAGATAGAGGGTGTTTTCGGGCGAGATGACGACCACCGCATCGAGGTCGGAGGCGTCGAGGACGGTCTGCATCCGGGTGTGGGCGTGGGGCGGTGGCTGGCTCATCATTTGCGGCTCCTTTGATTCGATCACACAGTTTCAGACAGGTCGTACGCGGCGGTGATGTGGCGGAGGTCGGCGAGGGTGACGGCATTCAGGGGGATACCGTCGCGTTCGTATGCGCGGCGGGTGGCATATTCCTTCTCGCCGGGTGCGTAGATGCGCTCGACGCCGGGGGCGCGGCGGCAGGCGTGCATTTCGCGCACGGCAGCATCTATCCGCGTTTTGAAGCGTGCTACATCCTCGAACGCGTCAATGCGGAGGGCGGCGACGAAATGCCCGTCTTTGCCCGCCGTCGCGCCGTGTTCCATGTCGCCGAGTTCGGTGCCGTACGCCGCCCCGGAGAGCATCGAGGAGAGCAGCCCCATGAGCATCGCCAGCCCCGTCCCCTTAAACTCGCCGATGGGTGTGAGCAGACCATCCATCGCGGTAGTGGGGTCGGTGGTCGGGATGCCGTCGCGGTCCGTCGCCCAGCCTTCCGGCAATGGCTGCCCGCGCTGCTGGAAGACGCGAATTTTGCCGTGCGCCGTGGCACTGAAGGCGGCATCGTAGATGATCGGGGCTTCATCGCCTGCCGGGATCGCTACACCGAGGGGATTGATACCAAGAAGCCGTTCTGTGCCGCCCCACGGTGCCATTGTCGGCAGGGCATTGGTGGTCGCCATCCCGATCATGTCGTGCGGGAGCATCTGCGCTACCCAGTATGCCATCGCGCCGCAATGATTGCTGCCGCGCACCGCGACTGCTGCGATGCCGCTCTGCCGCGCCCGCGCAATTGCTTGTGTGGTGGCGAACTGCATCCCGATCTGCCCCATGCTGTTACCGCCGTCCACGACCGCGCACGCGCCGCTGTCCCGCGCAACGGTCGGGACGCCCTGCGGGGATACGCCACCTGTCGCCAGTTTCTTCACATATTCCGGCACGCGCAAGATGCCATGCGACGGGACACCAGTGAGATCGGCGACGACGAGCGTGTCCGCGAGCAAGGCGGCATCGGCGGGACGCATCCCGCACCGCCCGAAAATCGCTGCAACGATAACGCGCAACCGCGCCGCATCTATCCGCTCCTCGCCTTCCAGTGGCTGAACCATCGCGCATCACCTTCCTGCGTCTGCCGTGCCGTACACATGGGGTCAATCATCGGGAAAGCGTGCAGGCTGTCAAGCCGCTTGCCGGAATGCCCCGCGCCGCGTATGCTCCGCGCATGGACGAACGACCGTTACCGCTCGCCGTGCTGCTCTCCGGTAGCGGGCGCACCCTTGCGAATCTGCTCACGCATAGTGACGGCGGCACGCTGCCTGTTGCGGTGCGGTGTGTGATCGGCAGCAAGGTGGGGCTTGGCGGGCTGGCGGTCGCGGCGGCAGCGGGCATTCCCGCGCATGTCCTCGCGCCGCGCTCGTTCGCGTCGGTGGCGGCATTCAGCGCGGCGGCGTGGGAGACTATCGAGGCATCGGGCGCGACATTGGTCGTGCTCGCCGGGTTCCTCAACCGGCTGCTCGTGCCGCCTGCGTGGGAAGGGCGCGTCATGAATATCCATCCGTCCCTCCTGCCGTCGTTCGGCGGTAAGGGGATGTACGGGCAACATGTCCATGCGGCGGTGCTGGCGCACGGCTGCAAAGTCTCCGGCTGCACTGTGCATTTCTGCGACGATGCATACGATACCGGCCCGATCATCGCGCAGCAGTGCGTACCGGTCAGCGACGACGATACCCCCGACACCCTCGCGGCGCGGGTTTTCGCGGCAGAATGTGAACTCTATCCCGCCGTCATCCGCGCCTACGCGGAAGGGCGTGTTCACAAAACCGCACGGCGCGTTACAATAGTGGGAGAGACGACCGGGGCGACGGGGCATACACTGCCTGCCCCCCATACACACGCGAACTAAGGAGCGAACGAGATGCGGCTAATCTGGATCAACTCGATAGTGTGCATCGCGGCGATTATCGCCGGGGCATCGTTCATCATGGGCGGGGGCGGCGAGACGGTACGCCTCATCGCCGCGCTGCTCGTCGTTGCCCTCGGCATCTACCGCCTCTCGGATGTCGTCCGCTCGGAGTAGCGGGGAGCGATTACTAAAAGAGAGCGGCAACGAGGTAAAACCGTTGCCGCTCTCTTTCGTTACTTGTCCTGTGTGACTGGTTACTTCTTCGTTGCGGCGACGCGCTGGACGGAGAGACCGAGCAGCACGATGACGACCAGCGGCAGCAGCCACCACGCATTGACGCCCGACCGCACCAAGACCGCCGTGGTCGTCAGGGCAAGGACGACGCCGAGCGCGACCGTCCAGTCATCGCCGACGATAAAATCGTACCAAAACTGAAAGAACCCCGTGATGTATTTCATCGGTTAGTCTCCTGTCCCGCGGACGGCGGGGGTGCTGCGGAGCGTCTGCTGCTCCTTCATGCGCCGCAGAAATGCGACGAGACCGAACGAAACAACGATCACAAAGGCGAGGATAAGCAGGATAGCGAAATCCGCCCCCGGCCACGCGACGCCCGCGCCCTCCGCGCCCCAGAAGATACCGAAGGTCGTCAGCATGATGCCAACGGCGAACTTCATGGTGTTCTCCGGCACACGGCTGAGGGGTGCATGAACCGCAACCCCGACAACCCCGACAAGGACGAGTGCCGCCAGTGCGCCTGCCGCCGCCAGCGGGATACTGCCCTGTGTACTGCCAAAGGTCAGCATGATGAACGCCACTTCCAGCCCCTCAAGGAAAACACCCTTAAAGGCGAGCGTGAAAGAATACCAGTCCATGCCCGCTCGTTGCACGGTGCCTGCCTGCTCCGCCGCCTCGCGCTCCTCGCGGTACGTCGCTTCTTCGTCGTGCAAGGCCTTGTAGCCGCTGGCACGCAGGATCGCCTTACGAAGCCACTGCACACCGAAGATCAGCAGCAGTGCGCCGACGACGAGCCGCAATACGCCGATTGGTATCAGCGTCAGTGCAGGGCCGAGGGCGGCGACCACTATCGCCAGTGCGACCGTTGCCGCCGCGACACCGATCAATGCGGACCGCCATCCCCGGATCACCCCCACCGCCAGCACAATCGTCAATGCCTCCACCATTTCCACCGCAGAGGCAAGGAATGTTGCCGCAACGAGAAAAAATGCCGCCGTATTGCTCATGCCGTCTCCTGTTCATTCGGTTCGTTCGGTTCGTTCTTGGTTTTCTCGTGCGAGATGCGCGGAGAGGCGACGAGTGTCGGCAAGTCACCGAGGTCGCGTCCTGTGTCGTCGCTGCTACGACGGTAGACTTCCTGCTCGAATGCCGCGAGGAGTTCGGCGCATCGCTCGATCCACCCTTCCACTTCACCCCGGCGGCTGGCGGCAAACCAGTCCCGCTCGACAATGCGGGCGTGCCAGCGGCGGATTTTTTCGAGGTCCTGCCCGATCTCCTCGGCTTCCTCGAAGGTATAGTTCTGCCGGAAGTGCTCGAACTCCACCTCTTTGACAAACTTCGTCTCGCACTCCTCGACAATCTCGGCGTACTCTTTATTCCGCAGCACCCGGAAGGCATCCACGATTTTCGATTCGTCCGCAGGGCGCAATCGCGGGATATCGAACAGCGTATATTCCCCCTCCATCGCGGGGATTTTCGCCGTCACGCGCTCCAATTCCTCGCGCAACGCATCGCGCCGGGGAAAGATGCAGACGCACTGCTGCAAGTACAGCGCACCCATCCGCTTGAGATCGCGCCAGACCGCGACTCGCCTGCTCGCCGGTTCGGTCGGCACCCGATATACGAGCAGCACCCACTCCGTCACATCGCCCCCTTTCTTTGTCTACAGCCGTTGCAGTGTTACATCTGTACATTGGCAGTGTAGCGGCGTTGGTAGGATTCGTCAACGGGGCAATCGGTCTACACCGTAACAGAAGTAGCACGAATCGTTCATATTCCCATCGCATCCTCCACATGGTCACCCTTTAGGGTACAGGTGTAACAGTGTAATGCCTGTTGACACATTTTGCGCCAAACTGGGAGGAATCATGAGCACACTTGCCCGCCTCGTTTCCCGCCGCACGCTCGTGCGTGGCATCGCTGCCGCCGCTGGTGTCGCCATCCTCGCCGCCTGTGGGGACACCGCAACGACTCCTACCACCGGCGCAAGCACTGGGACGGTCGCACCGACGGTCGCCGGCACGGGCGCAGCGGCAACCCGACCCGGCGCGACTATGGCTGCATCGAGTGTCAACGCGACGACCGCTCCTGCCGCACTCGCCACTACCGGCATGACGGCGAGCAGCGCAGTTACGGCGATGACTGCCCCCGCAGCGGCGGCACCCGGCGCAGTTGTGTTCGTCGCGCCGCCGCTCACGAAACTGACTACGCCATCGAAAGGCGAGTTGCGAATCGCACTGGGATTTGACTTCCCTGCGAAACTGGACGCGCTGAAAGACACGCATCTCACCCCCTACGGGATGCTCGAAACCCTCGCCCGCCAGAACGCGCAGAACAAACTGGAGCCGTGGCTAGCCGAGCGCATCGCCAACGTCAACCCCACTACATGGCGCGTGACGCTGCGTGATGCGAAGTTCTGGGACGGGGCTGCGGTCACGGCGAACGATGTGATCGCAGCATTCAAGAAAAACTGGGAGGCATTCCCGGACCTGAAAGGCATCATTAGCCCGGATACGAAGATGACGGCGGTGGATGCCCGCACTGTGGAGTTCGTCACGCCGCAGCCGTCCGGCATCTTCCCGTACGCGCTCTCGCTGACGAGCACCGCCATCCACAAACCTTCGATGGCAGGCGGCACCGATGCAGCGATCATGACCGGGCCGTACAAAGGAACAAAACTGGTCGTTGGCAGCCAACTCGATCTCGAACCGTTCAAAGATCACTGGGCGGGCATACCGCCGATTGCTAAGATCACCATGAAGTTCGTCGGCGACCCCAACGCCCGCATTCTCGCGTTGCAGTCTGGCGACACCGACATGCTGTACAACTTCCCCGCTGAGGCGATCAAGACGCTCGGACCGGACATCGAAGCCTCTGCGACACCCTCCGGGCGCGGAGGGCTTATTAACTTGAATGTCAGCCGCCCCTTCTTCGCAGATCGTGCGGTGCGCGAGGCATTCGCGCTCGGCATTGACCGCACGGTGCTCAACAGCGTCGGGTTGGACGGCAAGGGTACTCCCGCGACGCAGATGTTTCCGGCGGTCAGCGGCTACGACACCGTGCCGCTGCAAGGCACCGACATCGCCCGCGCCAAGCAACTGCTCGATGACGCAGGCTGGAAGCCGGGGGCAGACGGCATCCGGGCGAAGGGCGCGGACAAGATCAGTTTCACCATCCTCAGTTATCCCGGTCGCGCCGATCTCACACCGTACGCAGTTTCGATGCAGAGCCAACTCAAGGCTCTCGGCTTCGATATCAAGGTGATGGAAGTGCAGGATATCGGTGCTGCCACGAAGGACGGCACCTTCGATGCGGCGATGAAATCCAATAACACGCTGCCGACGGGTAACCCGCTCTACGAATACAACCGCTTGCTCATCAAGGGCGGCGGCGATAACGCGGGCAACTACACCAACCCGAAGATCGAGAACGCCGTGGCGCAGATGCGGACAGAACTCGATCCCGCAAAACTACGCGATCTCTCGCTGCAAGTGCAGCAAGTCGTGAAAGAAGATGTGCCGGTAATCTTCCTCACGGTTACGCCGATCACGGTCGCATTCCGCAAGGGCAAGATCAAAGGCTACGTGCCGAACCCGAACGATTCGTACCTCATTGACCCCACGCTCTCGGTTTCGTAGTACCGCTCCTTTCACCTCTTCCCCGCGAGGGAAGGGGCGAACGGGGAGCAGACTGGCGGTACAGACAGATCACGAACGATAGGGCAAGGGGGCATCGGGATGGGACGCTATATTCTTAGCCGATTGGCGGCAATCGTGCCGGTGTTGTTCGTCATCTCGCTCCTCGCGTTTGGGCTGGAGGCGATCACGCCCGGCGACACTGCCTCGCTGCTCCTGCAAGCGCAGGGCGTAGATACGATCACGCCAGCGGCAATCGCGCTGAAGCGTGCGGAGTTGCATCTGGACGACCCGCTGCCCGTGCGCTATGGCGACTGGCTTCTCAATGCGCTGCGCGGTGACTTCGGGCGCAGTTTCCGCTCCTACGCGCCGGTGCGAACGATGTACATGGAGCGTATCGGTAATACCGCCATTCTCGCGGGGTGCGCGGTGCTGCTCGGTGCGGTCATCGCGATCCCGCTCGGCACACTGGCGGCGTATCGCCGGGGCAGCATCTTCGATGGTGCGGCGCAGTTCGTCGCGGTACTCGGTTCGGCGGTGCCGGGATTCTGGGTCGCGCTCGTGTTCATTTTCTTCCTCTCAGCGCGGTTGCACTGGTTGCCCGTCTTCGGTAGCCCCACACCGAAGGGGATCATCATGCCCGCGCTCGTACTGTCGCTCTCCAATATCGCCATCCTCACCCGCCTGACGCGCTCCGCGATGCTCGACATCCTCAACCGCGAGTTCGTGCAGGTGGCGCGAGCAAAAGGGTTGTCGCCCCGCACGATCACGCGCACGCATGTGCTCCCGAATGCGGTCGTGCCGATTCTTACGGTACTTGGTCTGGAGGCGGCGCACCTGATGACGGGTGCGGCGGTGGTCGAGTATGTGTTCGCGTGGCCGGGAATCGGCAAGATGGCGGTAGATGCCGCGCTGGTGCGGGATACGCCGGTCATCGTTGGCTTCGCGGTTGCGGCAGGATTGATCTTCGTCACGGTCAATCTGCTGGTTGACCTCGCTATCGCCACCTTCGATCCCCGCGTCAGGAGCGTGTGACATGGCAACTGCGGTAGAAATCCCGGCGAATGCCCTCGCGGGCGCAACGACCAAAGCCGCGCCGCGCCGCCACGCGAAACTGAGTGTCACCGCCGCCGCCCTCGCGTTGCTTGCAGTGATCGTGCTCGCAGCGATCATCGGGCCGATGCTCTGGGGGCAGGATGCACTCGCCCAGAACAGTGCCGACCGCCTCACGAACCCGTCGCTTACCCACCCGCTCGGCACCGATAAATACGGGCGGGACATCTTTGCGCGGCTTCTGATGGGGGCGCGGTGGAGCCTGACGGGGGCATTCGTCGTGTGTATCGGCACAAGCCTCACGGGGTTCCTGATCGGCACCACCGCCGCGATGAGCAGCCGCACCGTGGACGGCGTCATCGGGCGGCTGATCGAATCGCTCCTGGCATTACCGGGGCTGGTAATGGCACTGGCACTCACTGCAGTGCTCGGCCCCTCATTCCCGAACTTGCTCTTTGCGCTGATCGTGACGAGTTGGCCTTCGTATGCCCGCATCTACCGTGCGCTGATCCTCAAAGAGCGGGAAGCGGGCTACGTAGACAGTTCGACCGCACTCGGTGCGACGAAGCCGCACATCGTCTTCCGGCACATGCTCCCGAATGTCGTCGGGCCAGCGGCAGTACTGGCGACGGCGAACTTTGGCGGGGTCATTCTCGGTTTGGCGTCGCTCTCGTTCCTCGGACTGGGGATGCAGCCGCCCACGCCGGAATGGGGCGTGATGATTAACGAGGCGCGGGCATACTTCCAAACGTATCCGTGGCAGATGATCGCACCGGGGCTGTGTATCGCTCTGACGGTACTCGCGATCAACCTTTCCGGCGACGCTCTGCGTGACGCCTTCGACCCCCGCGTGAAACGACGCTGAAACCGCGAAAGACCGCCCCCGCCTACTAACTACTAGGCGGGGGCGGTCTTTCGTGTGCCGTTACTTCCGTTCGCCTGCTTTCGTGGCGGCGGGCCACGCGAACCACGCGAGCAGCAACGCGCAGAGCGTCATCACGGCGAAAAGTGCGTCGTGCTTGATGCGTGGGGCGTTCGGCGCGGCGACTGCGTAATACACCACCAACCCCGCGCAGACCAGTGCCAGCACGAGCGCGATCCCGACGACCATCATGCGCTGTGAACGCGAAAGTTGTTCCATGTCTCGTATCTCCTTTGCTAACTGAACGAGAACCCGCGCACCCCGAAGACGACGAGGCAGAAAAGACCGAAGGCGATACAGTACCACCCGAAGGGATCAAGCCGCTCCGTCTCGAAGTATTTGGTCAGGAAACGTACCGCGAGATACGCCGTGATACCCGAAATAAGGAAGCCGACGAGTGCCTTCGCGGGACCGATATTGGCGTTCGATGCAAAGATTTCGGGGGCTTTGAGCAGGTTCGCCGCCAAGATGATTGGCGTGGCGAGCATGAACGAAAACCGCGCCGCCTCGGTGTGCCGCAGCCCGACGAGTAGCCCGCCGACGATGGTCGAACCGGAGCGCGAGAAACCGGGGAACAATGCCAATGCCTGCATCGTCCCGACTGCTGCCGCCTCACCCGCCCCGATCTCGCTGATGCTCTTGCCGCGCTCCTGCACGACTGCGCCGCCGTCGCCGGGGAGTACCACGGCATCCCGTGCCGCGGATCGCCGCCGCAACCGTTCGCCGCCAAGCATCAGAAAGCCATTCAAAAACAGGAAAATCGCCACCAGCACTGGCTTGCCGAATAGTTCTTCCAGTTTGTGCTGGAAAAGCACGCCGAGCAGCCCCGCCGGGATCGAGCCGATCACTACCATCCAGCCAAGTTTTTCATCGGGGTCATCGGACAATTGCCGCCGTGCAACGCTGCGTCCCATCGCGGCGACGACACGCACCCAGTCCCGCCAGTAGAACGACAAGAGCGCAATCGCGGTGCCGAGATGCAAGATGACCACAAATGCGACAAACGACGCATTGTTCGGGTCGCCCGCCTTCCATTCGTCCCAGCCCAGCAGCGAAGGAACGAGGACGCTATGCCCCAGACTGGAAACCGGAAAGAGTTCAAAAGCCCCTTGCAGGAGCGCAATTACGATGGCGTGGAGCCAACTCACGATCTATCCCCTCCGTCGTATATATCACCTACCGCCGCGCAGCATACCATACCGACAACACCGCACGGCGGCAGATTCGTACGGTACAATCTGCCGACTTCATCAGATGGCGCAGAGACAGCAGCAGAAGGGGGCGGCAGCAGTGGCGGAAAGCATCGGGCGGGTTGCATTCATCGGGACGGGAGCGATGGCGGAAGCGATGATCGCGGGGCTACTGGCGCGGGGCGTCGTCGCGCCTGCCGATATTGTTGCGAGTCATCCGCGCCCCGGTAGGCGTGCCGAGATCGCCGAGCGATACAGCATCGTTGTCCATACCGAGAATGCGGAGGCAGCGCGGGATGCGGAACTCGTCGTTCTCACCGTCAAGCCGCAGGTAGTGCGTGCCGCCCTCGCGGATGTGCGCCCGGTGATCGCGCCGGAGCAGGTCGTACTTTCCATCGCGGCGGGCGTGCCGCTCTCGACGCTCGTAAATGGTCTTGGCGGGCATATCGCGGTCGCCCGCGCCATGCCGAACACCCCCGCGCAGATCGGGCAGGGCATGACCGTTTGGACGACGACCGACGGTGTTTCCGAGCGGCAACGCGCCATGATCGCCACTGCCCTCGGCGCATTAGGCGACGCCCACGCCGTCGCAGACGAGAAATCGGTGGACATGGCGACTGCGCTCTCCGGCACCGGCCCGACCTATGTGTTCCTCGTGATGGAGGCCCTGATTGATGCGGGCGTCCACATGGGCTTCTCGCGTCACCTCGCGGAACAACTCGTGATCGGCACAATGGCGGGATCGGTCGCGTTCGCGGCGCAGTCGCACAAACATCCCGCCGAACTGCGAAATCTCGTCACTTCCCCCGGTGGTACCAGCGCGGAGGCGATCTACCAAATGGAAAAAGGAGGCTTGCGTACCGTGCTCTCGAAAGCCGTCTACGCCGCGTATCAGCGCACCGTTACCCTGCGCGAGGCGCAAGAGCGCGAGTAGCGAGCCATCGTGCGTACTGCGCATCTCTACGCACGAACGGTTGCATTACTGTATTGTACGGTTATACTGAAGGGACACACTATACGGACATACACGGACACTACACGGAGTGAACAATGCCACTGCCGTACCCGTACCTCCCGCCGCTTCCACCCTCGCCTGCCGAGCATCGCGCCCGTG
>JBBRMX010000103.1:0-11159 GCA_038230615.1 Thermomicrobiales bacterium
CGCATAAGCCCTATACTCTTTCCGTTATCTGTTGCTGGTGGAGGTAATGTGTGCAATGCTTAGTAGTCCCAAAGAGAACGTCTGCATACGGGCACGCGGAAGGAGATGGTCATGTCTGCAACGCTACGCAATGCACTGCGCTCGACTGGTATCGCGGTGGTGATCTACCTCGTGATTGATGTTGTGGTGAACCTCATCTCCGGCGGGAGGCTCGATGTGGGGTCGCTCATTGCGCAGCTCGTGGTCTTTGCCATTGTCGTGTTCGCGATCACCTTTGTGTTGAGCACGTTTTTCGGCAACCGCGCCCGCACGCGCGACTCCCGATAGCCGTCAGAGGGAGGGGAAGCCCCACCCCCCGTGCCGCCCATGCTGCCCGTGACGATCACGCGGTCGGTGGCGGGACCGAGTACACCGGAGATCATGGCGGTGTTGCCGTAGATTGGGTTCTTGTCGCGGTACGACTGCGCGTAGAGGGTGTAGGCGTTCTCCACGAAGCCCGCCGTGCCGTTTAGCCACGCCTCGTTGTTGCCCGTATCCGTCCAGCTTTCCTGCCCCGGTGGGATCATCTTCGCGTACTTCGGGTTGCCGAAGACGTCCGCGAGAAAAGTGATCGCCTCCACTGTTTCCGGCGGGTTGAATACGACCTTCTTGCCGTCGTTGCTGACAATGGCCCCACCGTAGGCGTTCAGCACTGCTTCGATGCGGTAATTGCCGTCGCAGATGATATAGGCAAGTCGCCTGCACAGGTCGCGCTGCGCTGGCTGTTGCAGCGTCCCGGCATCACCGCGCCAATCATCGGGGCACGCTCCACCGAGCAACTGGCGGACAATCTCGCTGCTAGCGGGTGGGAGCTTGCGCCCGATGCGATGCAGCGACTGACGGACGCGAGCGCGGTGCCGCTGCCCTACCCGTACGCGTTCATCGCCAATGCCGCTGCTCGCCGCTGAGAGCGCGGCACGGGATGCGAAGGTGGTGCGATATCGCTCGTGGTCGATCGCCGCACGCCAAGCGACCGCACCGCATTCCCGTTCAGCCGCTCTGAGTGCCTTCAATATGTGGTGTGGAAGCTTGGGTTATCGTGCTCACGTTCCCGCCCATGAGCACCGCACTTGGCAGGAAGTGATACTTCTGGACGAGGTCGCGTCCGGCAGTCGAGAGCAGGAAGATGAGGAAACGTCTCTCTCGCCTGTATCGTGAGTGTCACCTCTGCGTATGTCGCCGCGAACCCCGGGTCGCTCAGGTTGACCGCAGCGGATAGGTTGAGGTACGGCAGCCTATGTCTATCGCCGCCGTGCGATAGACGAGCATCGTATCCACCGAACCGGGAAACCCCATTCTATCCTTGCGATGCGGTTTATTCATGATACTGTGGTATACTACATTCATCTAAGCGCGTAAGTTCGATTACCCCCCTCATCGCCACAAATAGGCTGAGTGCGTTTTACGTGATATCTACGAGCTGGTATGTGCCGACCGGAGGGACGGTCGAGAGAGCAATAGGTACGGATCGTGATTACTGACGGTGTTGCCGGGGCCGATCTCATCCTCCCGCCTGAGATGTTCGCATCTGTGGTGGAGCAGGCGCGGAACGCGATCCTAGTCGCTGTGATCCCACCCGCTGCGCCCTTCCTCCCCCACATTGTGTACGCGAACGCTGCCTTCCATGCCATGACGGGATACACGCCCGCCGAGGTTATCGGCGATACCCTTGCGCGCGTCTCCGGATCCGACACGGACCAGACCGTTTTGGAACAGATCGCCTGCGCCGCAGAAAACCGACAATCCTTCTTCAGTGACATGCGACAATACCGCAAAGACGGCTCCCCGGTATGGGTCGAACTGCACATGTTTCCCGTGTCCGATACGGACGGGATGCAGGAGTATGTGGCGTTCGTCCAACATGAGATCACTGCCGCGCGCGAGTTGCAGCAGGCGCACGAAGCAGCCACCGCCGAATTGACGCGCAGTAATCGTGCCCTACAGGAGTTCGCGTCGGTCGCCTCGCATGATCTACAGGAACCACTGCGCAAGATCATGACGTTCGGTGCGTATCTCGGCGAAGCCACAGAGAACACGATCGACGCGGAAGCACGGGACTACCTCGACCGTATGCTCCATGCTGCGGGACGGATGCGGATACTCATCAGTGATCTCCTCGCATTCTCGCGTGTCACTGCGCACGTCCGACCCTTCGTGCCGGTTGACTTGGCTCAGACCATCCATGACGTGGTCACGGATCTGGAAGCACAGCTTATCGAGACACAGGGGCAGGTCACCGTGGGTGAATTGGTCACGCTCGATGCTGACCCGCGTCAGATGGGCATGGTATTCCAGAACCTCATCAGTAACGCCCTGAAATTCGCGCGTCCAGGCATCCCACCCGAAGTAACCATCTCCGGACAGATCGTCGGCTCTCCCCACAGTACAGCGATGCGTGGAGGAGACCGACGATGGTACGCGGTGAAGGTCACCGACAACGGGATCGGGTTCGACCCGAAATACGCCGAGAAGATCTTCGCGGTCTTCCACCGACTGCACCGGCGGAGCGACTACGAGGGAACGGGGATTGGTCTGGCGATCTGCCGCGAGATTGCGGCGAATCACGGCGGTATGGTGACTGCCACGGCAGTGCCGGGCGCGGGTGCGTCCTTCACCCTGACTATCCCGATGCATGCCTACAAAGGAGGCAACCCATGACTGCGGCAACCGGGCCGATCATCATTCTCCTCGCAGATGATGACGAGGACGACTGCTTCTTCGCGGTGCGTGCCCTCAAGGCGAATCGGCTGGCCAATGACCTGCACATCGTCCACGACGGCGAGGAATTGATGGACTATCTCAAACGCCGGGGGATGTACGCGAACCTCGCGGATGCGCCTCGGCCCGACCTGATCCTGCTCGATCTCAACATGCCGAAGATGGAGGGACACGAGGCACTCGCGGAGATCAAGCAGGATCCAACCTTGCGGCAGATTCCCATCGTGATCCTGACGACCTCACAGGCCGAGGAGGACATCTACCGGAGCTACGATCTCGGTGCGAACTCGTTCATCTCCAAACCGGTGACCTTTCAGGCGTTGGTGGAGCACATGGCGAAGTTGGGCCACTACTGGTTCGAGGCAGTCGAACTGCCTGAGAAAGCATAGGTGGTACCGTGAGTGACGTTCCCTTGCGTGTGCTCCTTGTCGAGGACGATGCGGACGATTATCTGGTCATGCGGCGGGTACTGGGCAAGGCATTCGGGGATGCGGTCGTTCTCACATGGGCCGACCGATACGAGGCGGCGCGGCAGACCATGGACCG
This sequence comes from Thermomicrobiales bacterium, assembly GCA_038230615.1. GTDB lineage: Bacteria > Chloroflexota > Chloroflexia > Thermomicrobiales > JALYUS01 > JBBRMX01. The sequence continues at coordinate 3,304 of JBBRMX010000103.1, forward strand.
GGGGGAGTATGACCTCTACCTCATCGATTATCGCCTCGGTGCACAGACCGGCATCGACCTGCTACGTATCCTGCGAGAACGAGCGGATACCACACCGGCGATCCTGCTCACGGGCGTCGGCGACCACGAGATTGATATGCTGGCGACGGCGGCAGGAGCGTCGGACTACCTCGTCAAAGAGTACCTCGATGCTCCCTTGCTGGAACGGGCAATCCGCTACGCCCGTATGCATGCGCAGATCGTCGATGCCGTCCGGACGAGTGAGCAACACTTCCGTTCCCTGATCGAGCACAGTTCTGACGGTATTGCCTTGCTTGGTGCGGACTACACGATTCGCTACGCGAGTCCGTCTACGACTCGCATCCTTGGCTATACTCCCGAGGAATTCGTGGGATACGCCCTGATCGACCTCATCCACCCCGACGATCGCCCGCAGGTGGCACGTACCATTGCCGCAGGCCCTCAACCCGATGGCACGCTGCCAACGCGCGAGGTACGGATGCGCCATAAAAATGGCACGTACCGCTGCCTCGAATACGTGGGTACGGTTCTCCTCAACGATCCAACGGTGGAAGCAATCGTTGTCAACTATCGTGATGTCACGGAACGAAAAAGCGAGGAGGAAACGCTGTGGCTCCACGAGCGGGCAATCGCCGCTGCCACGATTGGGATCGTCATCGCCGACGCCCGAGCACCCGATTGCCCTCTGATCTACGTGAACGCGGGTTTTGAGCGCCTCACGGGCTATACCGCTGCCGAGATTCTCGGTCGGAACTGCCGCTTTTTGCAAGGCCCAGACACCGACGCTGTCACCCGTACCCATATCCACGATGCGATCGCGGCGGGCGAGGCGTGTCGGGTCGTGCTGCGCAACTACCGCAAGGACGGCACGCCGTTCTGGAACGAACTGGTTCTGAGTCCGGTACGCGATGAGGTGGGTTTGCTGACGCATTTCATCGGCGTACAGGAAGATGTATCGGCGCGGGTAAAGGCGGACGACATTCTGCGTGAGAGCGAACAGCGGGCGCGGTTGCAGTACGAGGGCAATCCCATCGCGACGTATACATGGCAACGCGTGGGGGATGACTGGGTCTTTACCGATTACAATGCGTCGGCAGATCGCCAAACGAGCGGCAAGATAGGCGTACTCGTCGGCGCGACCGCGCAGGAACGGTTCCACGCCCTCCCCGACCTCCTCGCGGATTTCATCCGCACTGCCCGCGAACACGTCATCACCGAACGCGACACCCGCTGGACCTTTAATGAGACCGACGGGCCACGTGACGTGTGCAACCGATTCGTCTGGATTGGCCCGGACCTCGTCACCCAGTACGTCGAGGACATCAGCGAACGGCTCGCAGCGGAGCGGCAGCTTGTACACAATGCCCTCCACGATCCCCTCACCACGCTTCCAAACCGTGCCCTCTTCGCAGATCGGGTCACGAACGCGCTCCAGCGTGCGAAGCGGAATCCCGATCGGACGTTCGCCGTGCTGTTCGTCGACCTTGACCGCTTCAAGATGATTAACGACAGCCTCGGTCATCCCATGGGGGACCGCTTGCTCGTCGAGGCAGCACAGCGGATGCGGGCGTGTCTGCGCGACGAGGACACCCTCGCACGCTTCGGCGGCGACGAGTTCGCGATTCTCCTTGAGGAAGTTCAAGACGTTATTGGTGTCAGTCGCTTGACAGAGCACATTCAACACGCCCTCGCGGTACCGATCGTGCTGCGCGGTCATACGGTTGTTGTCAGCGCGAGCATCGGCATCGTGTTGGCGGGTCATGGGTATAGCACACCTGAGAACGTGCTGCGCGACGCCGATATCGCAATGTACCGTGCCAAACGCGACGGGATCGGGCAGCACGCGGTCTTTGACCGGGCAATGCACGCACAGGCGATCGCGATGCTGCAGATCGAGGAAGATCTGCGGCAAGGACTGCGACGCGAAGAGTTCATAGTCGTCTATCAGCCCATCGTGTCGCTCGACACCGGGGTAATCGCGGGCTTTGAGGCACTCATCCGCTGGAACCATCCCCGGCTTGGCCGACTTGCTCCTGCCGAGTTCGTCCCGGTTGCCGAGGAGTCGGGGCTGATTGTGTCGCTTGACCGCTGGACCCTGCGGGAGGCGTGTATGCAAGCAGGGCGGTGGCAGCAGGCAGGCATTGGTGGGCAGGCGAACGCGAACGACGCGGCGCCAAGCATCAACGTCAACCTCTCTGCCCGGCACTTCGCGCACGAGGAGGGACTCGTAAACTACGTCATGCAGGCGATTGCGGAGAGCGGAATCGCGCCCGCACAACTCCGATTGGAGATCACGGAGAGCGCACTGATCGCGCACACGGTGGGCGCGATAAAAACACTGGCGCAATTGCGTGCGCGGGGCGTGCAGGTGGCGATGGACGACTTCGGCGTGGGGCAGTCGTCGCTGAGCAACTTGCGTCGGTTCCCCATTGATATTCTCAAGATCGACCAGTCGTTTATTGCGGAACTGACGACCACGGCGAAGAATGCTGAGATGGTACAGGCCATCGTGATGATGGGCCGGGGCTTAGGAATGCAGGTAGTGGCAGAGGGAATAGAGACTGATACGCACTGGGCACAATTGCAGGCGTTGGGCTGCGAGATGGGGCAGGGGTACCTATTCGGCAAGCCGATGAATGCGGACGAAGCGGGCCAATTACTGGTTGCGCGGGCAGCAATGCGGGGAGCCGCTTCAACCTCTCCGTAGCCTATAGATGCTTCTGCCTGATTGATGTCTATGTCTGTTCTTCAGCTGTTTGCACAGCGACAAGACCTTGGAGGATCTCGCTTGCACGTGCCTGCATTAGCGTGTTATTTAGCACGAACTGAGACGCATCTGCATTACGATCATATACGCCCTCAAGTACATACAGCATAACGATTCGCTGATAGAAGACGCGACCGTCACGCACAATGCGTTGTTCCCAGTAGAGTGTCGTCCAATTTTCGCCTACGTCTCCCTTATAATAATTGACGATACCCGCAGTTACACCGTTGCCGATGCTGATCTCGCGCTCACCTTCATTGACGAACCCGTGAAATGCGTAGCAATTGTGTACCTGATGGTAGGCCAGTGTGTCCGGGTCCTCCGTGGTCATCACATCAAGCCATAAGGATTGTCCACCGTCGGGAAGATCGTAGCGGTGGCGGTTGTAGGTCGAGGTTTCTCCAAGGAACTGCTTCGTCCAATCATACGATTGTTCAAACGTCCGGGTCATACCCGGCACTTCGGCAGGCATGGCATCGAAATCGGCAGTCGGAACACGGGATGCTGACGCGTTCATGCCAAAAGAGGCAACGGTCACATTCGTCAGTGCCAGCATGAGCGTGCCGAGAATGATCAGTGCGCTCAGCGATGCACGTGCTTGCCACCCGGCAAGTGGGCGGATTTGGAAAGGGAGTGCTGTGTTCATCAGGTAACGCCGCGCACGCAAGAGACCGCGAAGCGCGATGAGACCCCCGGCACCGACGAGAGCCGCCACGATAAAGCGAACCGGTCCCGTCATGGCCACCTGCTGCCATGCACCAATTTGCCAACCAACCGCTTGGAGCGCATCGGCCAGCCCTTGGACAACGTACGCCACCGTGGACACAATGAGCAAAATCCCCCCCCCGATGCACCATCCGGCCCAACCCATCGGTGCATACTGCCGGAGGGCCCGCCCTTGCGGTGTTGCAACGGCGGCAACGCATGCCGCCTTCGCCGTTGCGGGCGCGGCAAGCCCAATGAGAGACAAATCCAACCCAATAAAGATCATCATGATGCACGTGCTGATCAGTCCGAGCACTGCCCAAGTTACAGTGAGGCCGAGGAGCGAACCCACGGCCAGAAGCAACGCGCCAAGTGCAATGAAGGCCGCCCGGACAGGGGACACCTCCCGTTCTAAAGGAACCGGTGCGAGATGACCCTGCTCTAGCGGCAGCGCAAGGCCGGCTACCGGCAGCATCACGAGCATCGTGAGCGCGACTGTAGCGAAAAGGAGCATACCGAGCAGCGCGTGATCGGTATCAAATGCGCCGCCGATACTCGCAATATGAATCACCGCGAACAACCCGAGGATGCGCACAACATTCGCGACAAGCGTGAGTATCAGGCCAAGAGCAAGCCACCCGACGCGCCGCAGAACAGCACCAGAACCTCGTCGGACGTCTGTCACCATGGTGCAGACTGCCATCCCAACGAGAAACCAGGCGACGAGAGAGTTAAAACCGGCGCATGCCGAGCCAATACTTACCTGCTGACTGCCGCTTGCTGTCGCGATCGCAAAGAGGGTGGGATCCACCGAGTCAACGGTTGCCCCAAGGGGAAGACGCTCACTCACGACGCCCACGACGCGTGCGGTCAGATCGGTAAGTGGCACAAGGACGTGACCGATAAGAAGGTCATATGGAACGGTCCAGACAAGGCAGAGGTAGAAGAGGGGGGACCAGGCCCAGTCGAGCGCACGGGAGCCGTAGAGCAATATCACCATTCCCATGGCGAATACGGGGAGTGAGAGCAGATCTAGTCGCTTCGACCACGCATAGCTGTTTAGCGCGATTGGTAACCCACTGGAAACGAGCACCGCAAGGCACAGGAGTGCCCCACCTGCCGCAACATCCCACCCGGTCGGCGCGGAGGATGTCGTCGTCGTTGAACGAAAGCGCCACCAACCGATCGCGAGGGCGAGTAGTGGCACGAGACCGAGGTAGGCGAGGGGGGTGTCGAAGCGCATCGACCGCACGAGGTCCGCGAGGGAGAAGGGGTACGCGATGATGATGCTCGCAATAAGCGTGACAACGCGCAATTGTCCCCATATCTGCCGCATAACCTGCCGTGAATCGAGAGGAGCGCGTATCGCTTGCGACGCGAACACCATCCCCCACCTACTTTCTGATAACCGATGGGCGTTCTTGTTGACGCGATGCAACGCCAGTGCCGACCACGAGGTCTCTGTCTACCGCGGAGAGTTTACGGATTTGGGCCGACGCGCATACATGACCGCACACACGATTCCCACCACGGCGAGCCCGATGATCGGAAGCAAAAGTGCGAAGGGCACTTCTGGCAGCGACGGAGAACCGGGACCACCATTTCCATTCCCGTTACCGTTATTCCCGTTGCCGTTACCCCCCTTATCAGCGAAGACCGGACTCGTTGTCACGAATACCGCGAGCGAGCAGATGGCGAACAGCACCAAAACCCGTACACGTCCCATTGAACCTACTCCTTTACAATTGATGTGCCAGGTCACCCCGGAGACACCACAGATACCTGTGAACACCTTAGCGATTATAACGCAAGATAGGAAATTTGCAACTGACGTTAAAAAAAGCCTTGAAACCAGAATAGGTCAATATTGCACATGTTCTTGCTCACTATGTAGGAGACCCTGCCGCTATCGCTGCGGCCCAGCGTCGTCGTTAGGGTCCCGCATTGGGCCACGATTCGCCCGTGGTGAGCAACTGATCGGTGCCGACGAGGGTGCGGAGTTGCCCCGGTTTGATCCACAGAGCCGCCAGATGGACGTTATTTGTCGCCGTTGCCCGTTCGCTGCACGATCCCGAGCCGGGGATGATCCCCGCTAGGGCATGACCCCTTGATACAAGGGGGAGCGTGCAACGGTGCGAAAGGCGGCGAGTGTGGCAGGGGAAGAGTCGATATGCCAGTCAGTCTCCTTCGCCTCGTTGAACCACATCACCGCACGGATGCGCGGAAAGCGCGTTGGGATGTCAACAAGTAGCCCCTGCGTGATCCAGTGGGCTTTGTCACCCCCCGCCTCTGCCGACGCCGTCTCCGCGATCATCATCGGTTTGGTGGTCAATGCGGCGAGGTCGTGATAGCTGGCGGCAAATATGGCCGTGAAATCGGACCAGTGCGACCACGGCTGGCTCGTTCCCCAGTTGTACCCGTCGAGGCCAACCCAATCGACGTATGCGTCGCCGGGATACAGCGGTGCCAATGGTGACGTTCCCGGAGCGGAGACGGTCGGAGACCAGACCCAGCGCACATTCGTCGCGCCTTCTTGACGGAAAATATCGTGCAGGTGCCGCCACGTCGCCACGTACTCTTGAGGTGTATTTCCATTCATCGTCGGTGTCCAAGGATACCCGGTCCCATTCATCTCGTGGGCGAACCGCAGATAGAACGGGCGCTGCCATAGGGCGGCGGCGCGTGCCCACTCGCGGACGTAACCGTCATAGCTCCCGGCGAGGATCCGGCGCAAGGCATAGACGGGCTGATTCGGTCCCGCCGTCGCGTCCCACGGTTCCCACGTCACCACTGGTACCGCACCGTGGATATAGACCGCGTCCATTTGCCCCGCGTTAAACGCCCGCGCCTCCGGGTCCGTCCAGTCCTGATACCACATCACCGCTCGCGGAGCTGTTCCGAGGTGTGTAGCGAAGGTCAGAATCGCTCGTGCATCTCCGCGTGCATCGGGGATGAACGCACCAAGTACGAGGGGGGCTGGCGGCGGCGGCGATGCACACCCGACAGTGCTGAGAACGCTCGCGAGCATGAGCATCCATCGCCCGACGTGAGCGATCAGCGTGTCGGCGACCCCCGTTCTCTCGCGCATCAAGCGTGCCGTAGAAGGTTTGGATGGTTTGCAGGGTCGCCGCCGGGGCTTTTCGGTGTTGTCGCGGTGTATCAATTGTGGACTCCTCGACTTCAGTTCGTGTGCCCGGCACCTGTCTCGGCTCAGGTAATGAACTGCTTTACGAGTCGCCAGTGGTTCACTCCCCCCGGCGTTCGGTGATACTCCAAGTGGTCAACTGCGGCGCGGACAAGGGCAAGACCGTACCCGCCCTCGGGAATCGCGAAGATATCCCAGTCATCATCTTCCAGCACCTGAGGGGCGGGAGGAGGGGCCGTGTAGGTGATACCGTGATCCGAAAACTGGGCTTCGATGCGGTCGTGATAGGCGCGTACCCGCAGTTCGACCGAGTTCGGATCCGACCTGTCGGGGTAGGCGTACCGAGCGATATTGTTTGCGATCTCCATCACGGCGGTTATGAACTGGAAATACCATTCTTGATCGGGCGGGTGCGACACCACCCGCCCGGTAACCGCGCAGACGCGCTCCAGCCATTCGTGGAGCACGACGAGTTGCTCCGGCATGGCCGGCACCTGAAGTGTTTCTTCGACGATTACTTCGCAGTTAATAGCCAGCGAGTGCCTCCTCCACGGACTGATAGATGTGCAACACCCGGTCGAGTGTGGTCAGCCCGAGGATCGTGCGGGCTTGCTGCGTCGGACGGGCGATCCGCAAGTCGCCGCCGCCCTGTCGCGTCGCCTTCAGCCCGCTGATGAGACTCGTCAGCCCGGTGCTATCAATGAACGATACCTCGGCCAGATCAACCACCAACCGCCTCTGGCCCACAGCAACCAGATCTGCAAACTTTTGCTTGACCGCTCCTGCCGACACGAGGTCGAGGCGGCCTTGCAGCTGCACCACCGCGATTTCGGGAGATTGTGTGTGCACTGTTATCTGCATCGGTTCCGTCCATTTCTCGTGCATCGTAGATGTATCGGCGGCATTCATGGTCGTCCATGAGCGTTGGCAGCAGTATCTGATACCCCCGGTACCGAGAGATCGTCATCCACATTCGCGGGTTGGTGACGTGCTGCCGTCAGGACGACGCGCAGCATCGCGACATCATAGCAGGACCAGAAGACGTTCACGGACACCGGAAACCAGTCTGTGTTCGGACTGGCAAACCCCCGCACCACGCCGTATTGTGCAGAGGCGAGCAACAACGCAATGGTGATCACCTGCCAGCGCACGGCACCGAACGAAACGCCACCCTGCCGCGTCTTCGGAGTGACCACGAACCCCAACTTCTTCCCGAAG
>JBBRMX010000104.1:0-11147 GCA_038230615.1 Thermomicrobiales bacterium
AGACCCGCCGACGACGGGCAAAGTGGTCTATCGTGGCAAAGACCTTTACGGCAACGGGCGCACACAATCGTACCGCATCGGTCGGATGGGCATCGCCCGCACATGGCAAGTCGTCAAACCATTCCAGAACATGACGGTGCGCGAAAATGTGATGGTCGGTGCGCTGTTCGGGCACAGCAACCGCAGCAGCGTCGCGGACGCGGGCAAAAAAGCGGACGAGGTGCTGGAGTTCGTCGAGTTGGCGGATCGCCGTGACCGCTCGTCCGATGCCCTCTCGCTGGCGGACCGCAAGCGGTTGGAGATGGCGAAAGCCCTTGCGATGGACCCCGATGTGTTGTTGCTCGACGAGGTAATGGCGGGGCTGAATCTCGTCGAGATCGAGCGGGCAATGAATCTCGTGCGCCGCGTGCGCGAGAGCGGCGTGAGCGTGCTGATCATCGAGCATGTCATGAAGGCGATCATGGGTGTCTCCGACCGCGTCTTCGTGATGGAGGCGGGCGCAAATATCGCGGAAGGGCTGCCCGCCGATGTGATCGGCAACCCCCGTGTAATCGAGGCCTATCTCGGTAAGCGATACGCACAGAAAGTGCTCGGCACAACCGACGGCGCGGAGGAAATCATCCCATGACACTGACCGCGAATGCGCCACGCACCGGCGAACGAACTGGGGAACCGCTGCTCAAGGTGACCAATCTCAATGCCGCCTATGGCGATGTGAATGTCCTCTGGGATGTGTCGCTGGCCATCTACCCCGGCGAGACCGTCGCGCTTGTCGGCTCGAACGGCGCAGGCAAGAGCACACTGCTCAATACCCTTTCCGGGTTGCTCGTGCCACTCTCCGGCAGCATCTTGTTCAACGGCAAAGAGCTATCGCATGAGCCATCCACGCGCTTCGTGCAGGAAGGTATTTGCCATGTTCCGCAGGGGCGGCGGCTCTTTGCGGGCATGTCGGTACGGGAGAATGTCCGCATGGGCGCGTTCTCTCGCACCGACGGGCGAGCAGCGATAGACGAAGACTTTGAGTGGGCATTGTCGCTGTTCCCCCGCCTGCGGGAACGCGTTGACCAACTCGCAGGCAAGATGTCCGGCGGCGAACAGCAGATGGCGGCAGTCGCACGTGGGCTGATGGCACGCCCGAAATTGCTGATGATTGACGAGATGTCGCTCGGTCTCTCCCCCATCATGGTGGATACGATCTTTGAAGTCATCAAAGCGGTGCAGGCACGCGGCACAACGCTCCTGATTGTGGAGCAGGACATTCAAGCCGCTCTCGAACAGGCGGGACGTGGTTACGTACTCGAAACCGGGCGTATCACGCAAGAGGGCACGTCCGCCGATCTGCTTGCCAGCGACACTATCCGGACGGCGTATCTCGGTATCTAATCGGTTGGCGGCTTTCGTTGTATGTCAAAACGATGTACCTTGTCGGGGTGCAGTCTTTGGTTGACAATGATCGTATGCACAGACGGTCGAATGGCGGCAAGGTGCGGCGGGCTTCGTCCGCATCGCGCCGTCCCCTCAGAAGGGAGCACAGGGCGTGCATGTAAACGGGTCGCACACATTCAAGGCAACCAAGCAGGCAGTGTACGAGACGATGATGTCCGTAGATGTGTTGCAACATTGTCTGCCCGGTTGTGAGGGCATGGAGGAGATCGGTACCGACCAGTACAAGGCGACCCTCAAAATCGGCATCGCCGGGATTAAGGGAACGTATACCTGTACCATTACCACCACGAAGAAGATGCCCTTCGATACGTGGACACTCACCGTGGAGGGGCACGCGAAGACCGGCAACCTCAAGGGCGTCGGAAACTTCACTCTCACAGACAGCGACGACGGCTCCGTGCTATCGTACGATGGCGACGCGGAATTGATGGGGCCGCTCGCCAGCATCGGGCAGCGTGTGATGGCACCCGCCTCACGCATGATTATCGGCAAATTCTTCGATTGTATCGAGGGACAAGTCACCGCACGGGACGCAGCATCCACCGCAGCATCGTAATCGTGGTTGGCGAGAGTCCAGACACCACTCAGAGAGGGAACGCACGTGAAGGTCACCATGACGGTTAACGGCGAACAGGAATCCAACGACATCGAACCCCGTCTTTTGCTCGTCCACTATCTGCGCGAAAACCTCGGTCTGACGGGGGCGCATCTCGGTTGCGAGACCTCGCAGTGCGGCGCGTGTACGGTCATCGTCAACGGCGATTCCGTCAAGGCGTGTACCATGCTTGCGGTACAGGCGGAGGGCGCGGAAATCCTTACCATCGAGGGGCTTGCTGCCAAAGACGGCACGCTGCACCCGATCCAGACGGCGTATTGGGAGGAGCATGGCTTGCAGTGCGGGTACTGCACGCCCGGCATGATTATGTCCACCTACCAACTGCTTGAGCGCAACCCGAACCCCTCCGAAGCAGAAATCCGCGAGGGTTTGCAGGGCAACCTTTGCCGCTGCACGGGGTACCATAACATCGTGAAGTCCGTGCAGTACGCCGCCGAGCACATGAGCAAAGAAACGGCTGCAGTCGCAGACTAGCCCAATATCATCGAAGCGGGTATTTTCCCTGCCCGCTTCGTTTTCTACATCACACGGCGTTGGCAACCATGTACTATACGCGGGTCTCGTATTTCCTGTTCCGAGCCTTATGCATCCAGCGGCATACATTCTGGCTTCCTCGGAAGGAGCACGAGCGATGGTACTCCCCAAACTGGTCGGCGAACGTATTAAGCGGCGGGAAGACCCCCGCCTTGTCTCCGGCACCAGCACCTACGTGGATGACATCAAACTACACGGCGCGGTCTACTGTGGGATCGTGCGTTCAATCTACGCTCACGCGAAAATCAAGAGCATTGACACCGAAGCGGCGCGGCAATTCCCCGGCGTGATCGCCGTTGTGACGGGCGCAGACCTTAAATCAGGTGGTGCGGGTACAATGCCCGTCGCGCACCGTTTTGGGGAGGGGCTGAAAGTGCCGCTCCGCTACCCGCTGGCGGTGGACGAGGTCCATTTCGTCGGTGAAGCCGTCGCCGCCGTCGTCGCAACCGACCGCTATGTCGCCCGCGATGCCGTAGATCTCATCGAGATCGAGTACGAACCTCTCTCCGCTGTAGTGGATCTCGACGCCGCGTACGCCGGCGGATCGCTCGTCCATGAGCAATTCGGTACGAATGTCGCCTTTGAATGGGTGCTGAACAACGAGATCGGCACTGGCATTGAGAATGCCGAGGTGCAAATTTCGCAGCGGTTCGAAAATCAGCGACTGGCACCCGTCCCGATGGAGACGCGCGGCGTCGTCGCAGACTACGACAAGGGTAAGAAATCGCTCACGCTCTATACCTCGACCCAAATTCCTCATTTGTTGCGGACATTCCTGAGCGGCATCATCGGGTTGCCGGAGCATCATGTGCGTGTGGTCGCGCCGGAAGTCGGTGGCGGTTTCGGCATGAAACTGAATGTCTATACCGAAGAAGCCATCGCCTCACTCCTCTCGATGCAACTTGGCAAGCCAGTCAAGTGGATCGAGTCGCGCGGTGAGAATATGGCAGGCAGTATCCACGGGCGCGGGCAGGTGCAGTATGCGGACATCGGTGCGACAAAAGAAGGCAAGATCACGCACCTCCATGTGCATATCTTGCAAGACCTCGGCGCGTTCCATCAGTTGCTCACGCCGATCATCCCGACTCTCACCGGGCTGATGGTCACCGGGTCATACGACATCGCAAACTTGCAATGCACCGTCCACGGCGTCTTCACGAATAAAGTGCCGACTGACGCCTACCGTGGCGCGGGCAGGCCCGAAGCGACGTATCTCATCGAGCGTGTCTGCGATCTCGTCGCCCGTGCGACAGGAGTAGATGTCGTCGAGGTGCGGCGGCGCAATTTCATCGCCGCTGCCGCCTTCCCGTTCACGACACTTGCGGGGCTGTCATATGATAGCGGCGATTACCCTACCGCGCTCGACAAAGCCCTCAGCCACATTGACTATGCCGGGTTCCGTGCGGAGCAGAAAGCGGCGCGAGCGCGGGGCAAATACCTCGGTATCGGCTTCAGCACCTATGTCGAAGTCTGCGGCATGGGGCCGTCTGCCGCGATGCCCGCCGGGTTCGGGTGGGAGAGCGCAACTGTACGCGTTGACCCCACGGGCAATGTCACCGTCACTACGGGCATCAAGCCAAACGGGCAGGGACAGGAGACGACATTCGCGCAGATCATCGCGGATGAACTGGGCGTCGGGGTGGACAACATCGTCATCAATCACGGCGACACGGGCAGTTCGCCCTACGGCGTCGGCACCTTCGGGTCACGCGGTACGGCAGTCGGCGGCGCGGCGATGATGCTCGCCATCGGCAAAGTACAGGAGAAAGCGCGGCAGATCGCCGCCCACATGCTCGAAGCCGATCCCGCCGATATCGTCTTCGAGGACGGCAAGTGGGGCGTCAAAGGCGCGACCGAAACCGGCAAAAGCCTCGCGGAGATCGCATGGATCGCCTACACCGGCGACACCATCCCCGCCGAGATCGAGCCGGGTCTGGAAGCGACCTCGTTCTTCGAGCCGTCCAACTTCACGTATCCCTTCGGCACGCATATCGCATTTGTCGAGGTGGATGCGGACACGGGCGATGTCGCGCTACTGCGGTATGTCGCGGTAGACGACTGCGGACGCATCATCAACCCGATGATCGTAGATGGACAAGTACACGGCGGCTTGGCGCAGGGCATCGCGCAGGCTCTCGTCGAGGGCGTCGAGTACGACGAACACGGGCAACTCATCACGGGATCGCTGATGGATTACGCCCTCTTTACCGCACGCGGTCTGCCGTCGTTCGAACTCGATCATACTGTCACCCCCACGCCGGTCAACCCGCTCGGCGTCAAGGGCGTGGGCGAGGCAGGCACCATCGGCAGCACGCCCGCCATCGTCAATGCCGTAGTAGATGCGCTGGCACCGTTCGATGTGGCGCACATTGATATGCCGTTGCGCTCCGAGAAACTCTGGCGCATCATGCACGGGAAGTAACCGGATGCGACAACACACGCGAATCCGGGTGTAGAATCACCGAAAACAGGCACAACACCGACAGATGCGATAGGATACAGACCAACCAGCACCGACCACCGGCCACTATTCGAGGAGGGGATCATGCTTCCGGGTGAATTCGAGTACCACAAAGCGGGCAGCGTTGATGAAGCACTGGGCTTGATGGAGCAATACGGCGACGACAGCAAGTTGATTGCGGGCGGGCATAGCCTCTTGCCCTTGATGAAACTCCGCCTCGCGGAACCAAAGCACCTGATTGACATCAGCGGGTTGCCGGGGATGACGGGCATCAGTCGCACCAATGGCACCGTCACCATCGGTGCACTCACGACACATTATATGGTCGAATCCAACACGGAACTTGCGGGTTCCGCGCAGGTTCTGCCCGAAGCCGCCAGCCACATCGGTGATGTGCAAGTCCGTAACCGTGGCACCGTCGGCGGTAGCGTTGCCCATGCCGACCCGGCGTCCGATCTCCCCGCCGTCCTCGTCGCGCTTGATGCGGAGTTCATCGCCAAGGGCAAAGGCGGTGAGCGCACCATCTCCGCCGCGAACTTCTTCGAGGACTTGATGACGACCTCGCTCGGTGAAGACGAAATCCTCACCGAAATCCGCTTCCATGTCCCGCAGGGCGGCAAGGTCGGGAGCGCGTACGAGAAACTGGCAAACAAGGCATCGCATTATTCCGTCGTCGGCTGCGCTGCGGTCGTCGTACTTGGCGCGGATGGCACCGTCACCGATTGCTCGGTCGCCTTCTCCGGCGTCGCATCGCACCCGATCAAGGCGACAGCGGTTGAGGAAGCCCTGAAGGGCAAGAAGCCGTCCGCCGAAACCATCGCGGCAGCGGCAGCCCACGGTCCCGACAATGTGGACTTCGCCCTCGGTGATATCCACGCCTCCGAGGAATATCGCCTCGCGATGACGAAAGTCTACGCGAAGCGGGCAATCACGAAGGCAGTCGAGCGGGCGCAGGCATAATCCCCTCCACTGTTCCCCCTCTCCGCGATACTGCGGAGAGGGGGTTTTTGTGTGTATATCGCGTAGTGTATGCTGCGGCGATGATCCGCTGTTGCACACGCCCGCAAGGAGGCACGCCATGACCGCCACACAAATACGAGACCGCAATGCTACCCTGACAGAACGTGCGGCACGGGTACTCCCCGGCGCATCGCTCGGCGGTTTCCGGCTGCCACTCGACCGCCAAATCATCATCGCGGAGGGGCATGGTGCGCGATTACGCGATGTGGACGGCAACGAGTACATAGATTACGTTCTTGGCTCCGGTCCTATGCTGATCGGGCATACACACCCGGCAGTCGTGGAGGCAGTACAGCGACAGGCGGCGAAAGGCTCCACGTTCTACACCCTCTCCGAGCCGATTATCGAACTTGCCGAGGCAATTGTAGACGCCGTACCGTGCGCGGAAGCGGTAAAATTCGTCAGCACCGGCACCGAGGCGACATTACAGGCGATGCGCCTCGCACGGGCATTCACCGGCAAGCCGAATATACTCAAATTTACTGGCGGCTATCACGGCGTCCATGATTACGCGATGGTAGCGCGGATGGCAGGCGACGAACCCGCGCAGATGGATTCCGCCGGTGTTCCCGATGCGGTCGCCCGCACGATCCTCACCGCGCCCTTCAACGACATCGGCACGACGCACCGGATGATCGCCGCACACGCGGGGTCGCTCGCAGCGGTGATTGTCGAGCCGGTACAGCGCGTCATCCCACCCGCGCCCGGATTTTTGCAGGCATTGCGCGAGATCACGCAGGCATACGGAGTGCTGCTGATTTTCGATGAAGTTGTCACCGGCTTCCGGTTGGCATACGGCGGGGCACAGGAGTTTTACGGTGTCTTGCCGGATCTTGCTACCTACGGCAAGGCGATCAGCGGGGGCTATCCGCTCGCCGCCGTCGCGGGGCGGGCAGAAGTGATGGCACTCACCGACGGCTCAGCGGCAGTTGCGGAAGGCGGCGTAATGCTCGGCGGCACCCTCTCCGGCAACCCTATCGCCGCCGTCGCAGGTCTTGCAACCCTCGGCGTGCTGCGCGAGGAGGGAACCTACGCCCGCCTGTTCGAGACGGCACGGCAACTGCGGGCAGGCGTCGAGACACTGGGGCGCGATCTCGGCATCCCGCTCGTCACGGCGGGCGAGGGACCGCTCTTTCAGGTCTACTTCACCGACCGACCAATTCACACCTACGCCGATACACAGGCGGCGGACAGCGGGCGGGCGTGGCAGTGGGGCATGGAGTTGATCGCACGCGGGCTGTTCCACACCCCCGGTTTCAAGTTCTACATCTCGTCCGCGCACGGCGAAACCGAGATCGCGGAGACGCTCACGGCATTCGAGGACGCATTGCGGGCGGTACGGTAACGCACGATTCCCCCGTATGACACCGCATCTGGCGATGTGCGGGGCGGTCTGTGATAGACTGAATGCGCCCGGTTCGGGAGCGGCGGAATGACCGGGCTTCTCTGCGCGTTAGATACGTAGTAGATACATAGCAGTGCCCGTTTCACACGTAGATGGCGCGGGCGAACGAAGAGGAGCGAGTGTTTGGCGACCACGATTGATTCTATTGACAGCATTCAGAGCGTCTTGCGTGAGCATCAGTACGTCGCAGATCGCGGTCTTGCGACGACGCTCTTTCTCGCTATGCGCCTCAACAAGCCTGTTCTGCTGGAAGGCGAAGCAGGCGTCGGCAAGACCGAGATCGCCAAAGTGCTGGCGGAGTTGCTCGACACCAACCTGATCCGTCTGCAATGCTACGAAGGTATTGATGTTTCTAACGCCCTCTACGAGTGGAACTATGCCCGCCAGATGCTCGAAATCCGTCTGATCGAGGCACGGGGCGGCGACCGCGAAGAAGCCCTCAAAGACCTCTTCGGGCCAGAATTCCTTATCCGTCGCCCGCTCTTGCAAGCGATTGATCACGGCACGGGCCGTGCCCCCGTGTTACTGATTGACGAAATTGACCGCGCCGATGACGAATTCGAGGCATTCCTGCTCGAACTCCTTTCGGACTTCCAAGTGACCGTCCCGGAAATCGGTACGATCACAACCGATCATCCGCCTATCGTCGTTATCACCTCCAACCGTACCCGCGAAATCCACGATGCGCTCAAACGGCGTTGTCTCTACCAGTGGATTGACTATCCGTCGTTCGCGAAAGAACTCTCCATCGTCACCACGAAAGTGCCGGAAGCCCACGAGACGCTGGCGCGGCAAGTCTGCGGTTTCGTGCAGGAACTTCGCACGATTGAACTCTACAAACTCCCCGGCGTTGCAGAGACACTCGACTGGGCGCGTGCGCTCGTGCAGCTCGGCAGCGAGGAACTGGACGATGCAACAGTACAGGCAACGCTCGGTTGCTTCCTCAAATACCAAGAAGATGTAGACAAGATCGCCCCGCAAACCGCCGCCCTCGTCGCAGCGGCAAAGACGAAAGAATACGCGGAATGAGCGCGGAGCCGACCGCACCGAACTCGCTCGATGCGGATGCCGGGCCGATTCTGCTCGTGCAAGTCGTCCGGTTCGGGCGGCTCCTGCGCGACATCGGCATCAAGGTTTCACCGGGGCATCTGCTCGATTTTCTCGGTGCGCTGGAATATGTCGGCTGGACGCGCCGCGACGATGTGAAATCGGCGGGGCGCACGACGCTCATCAGCCGCCACGAAGATATGCCGCTCTACGACGAAGCCTTCGATGCTTTCTGGCAAGCCTACGAGAACGAGGCGGGCGATCAGGGGTTCGTACTCCCCGATGCCGAGAAAGCCCCCGCCCCGCCGCGGCGTCGCTTGCAGGACGCGCAACAACGCGACCAAGACGCACAGCAGCGCGACGGTAAAGACCAAAACAAAGGCAAGAGCCGCGACCCGCGCAAGACCGAATCCGGCGACAACCAGCAGAGCGACGCCGAAAAGACCGAAATGGAGATCACGCGCACATACAGCGCGTCTGAACTGCTCCAAGCGAAAGACTTCGAGACCTTCTCGGCGGCAGAACTCGCGGAGGCACGGCGCGTGATGCAACTGATGCGCCTGAGCATCGGGGAGCGCGAATCGCGTCGCCGCAAAGCCTCCCACACTGGCAAGCAGATTGATATGCGCCGCGTTGTCCGCAACAACATGCGGTACGGCGGCGAAATTATGGAACTGACATGGCGCGAGCCCAAAATGAAGCGTCGCCCCCTTGTGCTGATCTGCGACATCAGCGGCTCGATGGAGCGGTACACGCGCCTCTTACTCCAGTTCGTCCACGCCCTCGAAGCCAGCCTCGATCACACCGAGGCGTTCGTCTTCGGCACACGGCTCACGCGCGTCACGCGCTTCCTACGGAAGAAAGATATTGACGTGGCGATGGACGATGTCTCCAAGATGGTGCAAGACTGGGGCGGCGGCACCCGCATCGGGGAATCCATCCACCAGTTCAACTACGAATGGTCGCGCCGCGTGCTCAATCAGGGCGCAATCGTCATCATCATCTCGGACGGTTGGGACCGTGGCGAGCCGGAATTGCTGCGCGACGCGATGCAGCATCTCCAGCGTAACTGCTTCCGGTTGATCTGGCTCAATCCCCTGCTCGGCACCGCAGGCTACCAGCCACTCACCCGCGGAATGCAGGCGGCATTGCCATACTGCGACGATTTCTTGCCCGCGAATAATCTTGCCAGCCTCGAAGCCCTCGGCAAGTTGCTCGTGGAAGTACAGGGGCGGCGTCCGGCACGCAGCCAAGCACGCGATTTGAAAGCAAAGGCGGCAGTCGCCGCCAAGTAAGGGCAGGTGACGCATGAACACATTCAACGATGTCCAGCCACAGGTGGACACATGGCTGGCGGCGGGCGAACCCGTCGCCCTTGCCACCGTCGTCAAAGTCTGGGGTTCCGCACCCCGTCCGCGTGGCTCCAAAATGGCGATCTCCGCGTCCGGCAGCATTGTCGGCTCAGTCAGCGGTGGATGCGTCGAGTCCGCAGTGGTAGATGTAGCGCAGGAAGTCCTTCGCACAGGCACGCCGCAACTCGTCTCCTACGGCGTCGCGGACGAACTCGCGTTCACGGTCGGGCTGTCGTGCGGCGGCGAGATTGATGTCTTCATCGAGCCGATTCTGGCGGCAAACTGATGGACACCGGACTCCTGCGGGAACTGGAAGCGGCATACGCCCGCCGCCAGCCCGTTGCAACGGCGACGGTCATTGCAGGGCCGTCGCTCGGCGTCAAACTGCTTGTAAACGAATCCGGCACAGTGCTGCACGGCGCGAGCGGCGATACCGCACTCGATACGCACATCGCGGAGATCGCTGCCGCATCGCTCCGCGCCCGCAAGACCGAGGAACACCGCATCCCGACGGACGCGGGCGAACTGCGCCTGCTCGTCGAATCGTACCCACCGCCGCCGGGGTTGGTGGTCATCGGGGCAGCACATATTGCGGTACCGCTCACCCGTTTCGCGCAGGAGTTAGGCTTCGATGTCGTCCTCATTGATGCGCGGGAATGGTTCCTCACCGCCGAACGCTTCCCGCATGTCGAGCGGCGCATCCTCGCGTGGCCGGACAAGGGCATGGCGCAATTAACGCTTGACGCCGAGACCTATCTCGTCATCCTCTCCCACGATCCCAAGTTCGAGCGACCTGCGCTGAAGTACGCGCTGCAATTTCCGCTGCGCTACATCGGCGCAATCGGCAGCCGCAAGACCCACGCCGACCGCATGGCGGATTTGCGCCGCGAGGGTGTACCGGAGGCAGACCTTGCCCGCATCCATGCCCCCATCGGCTTGGACATCGGCGCGGTCTCCCCCGAAGAAATCGCCATCAGCATCCTCGCCGAGATGATCGCCGTGCGCGAAGGCAAAGGAACCGGGTCGCGGACCATCGGCCCGTAAGACTGACGCACCGAGGCTACGCAAGGAAAACCCGCATAATGGCAGACGACGTGCATGCACCCAGCCCCCAATTCCCCGCCCTCCCCGCTCCCCTCCGCATCATTGCGGTCGTCTTGGCAGCGGGCGATTCGACGCGAGTGGGGCAACCGAAGCAACTCGCCCCCATCGCCGGACGCCCCGCGCTGGCGTACACGCTCGATGCACTGCGGGCGTCGTCAGTGG
>JBBRMX010000105.1:0-11139 GCA_038230615.1 Thermomicrobiales bacterium
AAAAACTTGCCTATGCCGACCGCAACCGCTACGCGGGCGACCCGAATTTCGTCCGCATCCCGATGGAACGGTTCATCTCGCCGGAGTACGGTTCGCGGCAATACCTCAGTATTGACTCGCGCCGCGCCCGACAGGACGACCCCGCCGCGAGCCTCCTCCCCGAAATGATGGGCGACACGACCTATCTGTGCGTAGTGGACAGCAAAGGAAATGCGGTCTCGCTCATTCATTCGCTCTCGCACGCCTTCGGATCGGGATGCGTGGTAGACGGCACGGGCATCGTACTCAACAACCGGGCGGGGCGCGGGTTCTCCTTGCAGCCCGGTCACCCGAATATTCTCGCCCCCGGTAAGCGGACGATGCACACCCTCAATTGCTACCTTGTCACCCGCCCCGATAATTCGCTGGCGTTCGTCGGTGGCACACCGGGCGGCGATGGGCAGCCGCAGTGGAATGTGCAGGCGATCACGAATATCCTCGATTACGGCATGTCGCCGCAGGAAGCGGTGGAAGCCCCGCGATGGCTCTCGTTCCCCGGCACTGACCCCGCAAATCTTCCCAACCCATACGAACTCCGCATCGAGAACCGCATACCGGAGGAGACCATCGCGGCACTGCGCGGGATGGGGCATACCGTTCGCAGCCTGCCTGCATGGGGCGGCGGCGGCGCGGCGCAGATCATCGCACGGGAGGACGGCATCTGTTACGGTGGCTCCGACCCCCGTACGGGCGGTGTCGCGCTCGGCATCTAGCGGGATGTACACTGAAGACGAGAGGAAATACATGGAGACCGAAAAATCCGCTACGGGGCGGGAACGCTATACGGTACTCAAAGCGTCAGGTCTCATCGGGGTGTGGAAGGATCGCAGGGACATCGGCGACGCGCCTGTCGGCTCTGCGATCACGCCGATACTCATCACAATAGGCAAGGAGCATCGTATGGAAACAAATCCTCCACCTGAAGACCCGGAAACTGCAGGATGGGATGAAGTAATTCCTGACGATGAGAAACCAAAAACAGCGCAGGAACTCTTTCGCGCCCTCACAGACAATGGATTCATCGGGGTGTGGAAAGACCGCACCGACATCGGCGACAGCAGCGACTACGCCCGAAAGTTGCGCCGCCGCGCAAGCACCCGCCATCACGACGGATAGAAGATGCTGCTTGATACGGATATTCTCATTGATCTTGCGCGGCAATATCCCCCCGCAGTAGAGTGGTTCGGGACACTCCGCCTGCCGCTACCACGCATTCCCGGTTTTGCAGTGCTGGAACTGCTCACGGGTTGCCAGAATGCGTTTGAGATGAAACGAATGCAACGCCTGATCATCCCATTTCGTGTGTATTGGCCAACCCCGCAAGACTGCAACCGTGCAATTCGCACGTATGCACGCGGGTACCTCAGCCACCGTCTTGACGCAAACGATGCGCTCATCGCCGAGTGTGCCATCGGATTGGGTATCCCGCTCTGCACATTTAACACGAAGCACTTTCGTGCGGTTTCGGGTTTGACGACGATTCAGCCTTACGAGAAACGGTAGCACCTATGACCGCAACCCACGACACGACCACCACCGCATCACCGACAAGCGCGACTGCAACCGCTACGGACATCTCGCCCGACACCGCGCAGGCGGCGAAACAGCGATTGCTCGTGCTCATGCTCGGCATGGCGATCTTTATGATCAACCTCGATTCGCGGGTGATTGCGCCGCTTCTGCCGACCATCGCACACGATCTCGGCGTGTCGGTCTCGTCAGCAGGTATTCTCATCACGGCATATATGCTGCCATACGGGTTGTTTCAGCTCGTCTATGGCCCGCTCTCCGACCGCTTCGGCAAAGTGAAAGTCGTCAGTTGGGCGATGCTCGTCTTCAGCGTCGGGACGGCATTGTGCGGGGCATCGTCATCGCTGCCCGTCGTCGGGGTGCTGCGGTTCCTGACGGGGGTCGTTGCGGCGGCGGTTTTCCCGCTCACGCTCGCCTATATCGGCGATACCGTGCCGTACGCGCAGCGGCAGGCGACGATTGCGATTCTCATGTCGGCAGCAGCATCAGCGGCAGCATTCAGCACGAGCGTCGGCGGGTTTATCGCGGCGGTCGTCTCGTGGCATCTCGTCTTCCCGATCTTCGGCGTCGTGTCCGGCATGGTCTCGGTCGCACTACTCTTGCTGATGAAGCACGAAATTCGCCTCCCGTTGCCCGTGCCGCGCCCCCGCCCGCGCGATACGTACCTCGCCGCCGTGCGTGCCCCGAAGATGCTGCCGCTACTGCTGCTCGTGATGCTCGAAGGGTTTCTCTATAACGGTGTCTTCTCGTATCTCGGGGGCTACCTCAATCATCGCTTCCTGCTCGGTTCGCTGACGATTGGTCTGCTGTTGGGCTTCGCAGGGGTGTCGCAACTCGCGGCGGCGCGGTCGTTGCGGCGGCTCGTCGCACGGCTCGGCGAACGGCGGCTTATTCTCGTCGGTGGCGGCATGATGGGTCTTGCGTATCTCACGGCAGCGGCGGTGCCGTCCCCGCTCTTTTTCCTCGTCTCGATGCTGTTCGCGGGGGCGGGCTTCGCGCTCTGCCATTCCACCTTGCAGACGCGCGCTACCGAAACCTTCCCGAAAGCACGCAGCACGGCGGTTGCGCTGTTCGCGTTCTCGCTCTTTCTCGGCGGGGGCGTCGGCACCGCCCTGATGGGCAGCGTGATTGACGGCGTCGGCTATATCCCGACGCTCATCGCATCGGGCGTGCTGCTCATCGCCTTTGCCTATACCGCCGCCCGCCTCCTGATTGCCCTTCCCAAACAGATCACGGTCACGCCCGAACCCGCGATGGAATAAATGAAATACGTCGCCCGCCGCGCTACTGCACGCGGTATCGTCGCACGACGTCCTCGTCTATCTCGATGCCTAATCCGGGACCTTGCGGCACCGCGATGTAGCCATCCTCCATCGTCAGCGGCGATCTGCACAGGGTGTTGAGCAGCGATGCCGAGGAGACATTGTATTCCAGATACAGCGAGTCCGTGAGATACGCATTGAGATGCAACGAAGCGGCTTTCAGCACATCGGTCAGCCATGCGTGCGGGCAGCATTCAATCTGGCGGCGGGCAGCGAGATCGGCGATTTGCTTGCCCACCGTCAAGCCGCCGCACCGCGAGAGATCCGGTTGGAGCACATGCACGCCCCCCTCGTCGGCAAGCAGCTCGAACTCCGCATACCCCGCGTATTGCTCCCCAGCGGCGATCCGCAGCCGCGTCGTCCGCTCCGACAGCGTGCGATACCCCGCAACATTTTCCGGGTGCAAGCAATCTTCTAGCCAGAAAATGCCGAGCGACTCAAATTCGTCAACGAGCCACGCCCAATCCTTTACCGGGCGCGGACGGTGCGGGTTCGCGGCGTCCGTCCCATACCACCCACCGTCTACCATCAGCGTGACTGCGTCGCCTGCTTCCGCACGGGCTGCCCGTACCAGCGCGAGATCGCGGTCGAGGTCGTACCCGAATGCTCCCCACCCGAATTTGATCGCCCGGAACCCGCGTACGATATAGTCCGCTACCGCCGCACGCATCGCATCGGGCGTCGGGCGAAAGAGGGTGGAGGCATACGCCCGCACGCGGTCGCGGTATCCCGCGCCGAGCAGCACATACACCGGTTGCCCGAATGCCTTGCCCGCGATGTCCCACAGCGCGATGTCCGCGCCGGAGAGCATCTGCATTCCCGCGCCCTGCCGCCCGTAATAGGCGAGAAAGCGATACATCTTCTGCCAGAGCCGTTCGCGTTCCAGCGGATTCTCGCCGATCAGTGCTGCCCGCAGCGATTCCATGCCGATCTGCCCGCTCCCCGGCGCGTCCACAATCGCCTTGCCGACGTGCGGCTGCGTTTCGATGTCTGCCCACCCGACGATGCCCGCATCCGTGCTGATCTTGAGCAGGGAAACGAACCGTACGCCGTGCGCTTCGCTCGCTGCGTGTGGATCGGGGTAATTCTTTCCCGTGTCCAACACCATCGCTTCTACATCGGTAATTTTCATGCGCCGCCCCTCCCGCCTTCGCCCGCCCCGGTCTTCGCGTCCCATTCTATCCACATGGCGCGGGAATTACCGCGAAAACTGCTGCTCGATCACCGCCACTGCCCGCGCAACCCCGTCCTCAGCGCGAATCCGCGTGCCGAGTTGTGCCGCCTTCTCCCGCATCGCCGTGTCGGAGGTTGCCCGCTGGATTGCCGCCGCGAGATTCTCAACCGTGAGGTGTCGGCGCGGCACGGGTTCCGGACCTACCCCCAGTGCATGGACTCGCTGCCCCCAGAAGGGCTGATCGCCGAAAAAGGGCGTGACTACCGACGGAACGCCCGCCCGCAAACCTGCTGCGGTCGTTCCCGCCCCCCCGTGATGCACCACCGCCGCCATCTGGGGAAACAACCAGCTGTGCGGCACAGAGCCGACGCGGTACACATGCTCCGGCATTGGCGTCTCTTTCCGGTCGCCCCCGCCCGCAACGATCACCCCGCGCTGCCCGGTACGTGCCAGAGCCTGCACCATCAGATCGGCGGTCGCTGCGGGGTCCTTGCTCGGCATGCTTCCGAAACCGATGAAGACGGGCGGCGGGCCGGCACGCAAGAATGCCACGAGATCGGCGGGCGGTTCCCACCCCGCAGGCGGCTCCAGAAACCAGTACCCCGTCACATGGACGAAATCGCCCCAGTCTGCGGGGCGCGGCACGACCTGCGGGCTATAGCCGTAGAGGATCGGCTGCGCGTGTCGCTGCAACGCGGCGAACGGTCCCCAGCGCGATGCCGGGGCCATCCCCAGGACTTCAGTGCGTGCTTTGGTGTCCGCCGTCCGGAACATCTGCCACATCATCTGCTGTGTCAGGCGGTGCGAGACGCCGTTCATCTGTGCGGGCAATCGCACCGGCAACGGCGGCAACAGCACACCGGGGAATGCGCGGGTCGGCGTGAACGGCACCAGATAGGCTTGGATGAACGGGATGCCTACCTTCTCCGCGAGCGCAAGCCCGATAAACAGCCCGCCGAACCCGCCGATAATCATATCGGCATCCCCACTAGCTGCCAAGCCGCTCACTGCCCCCTGATGTGCCAATTGTTGCGCGCCCCGCCCCGTACTCGCCAGAATCTTCAGCAGATTCCCCCCCTCCACAATGCCCTGCATCTGGCTCTGTGCGTCTCCCGCCGCGTCGCCCATCCCGACGAATTCCAGCCCGTACGCCGTAACCAACTCCCGGAAATCCTCCGTAGTCAGGATCCGCACCGTATGCCCCGCGTCCCGCAATCCGGTGCCAAGCGCAATATATGGTTGGACATCGCCGCGGCTTCCCGGCGCAATAAGCAATATCTTCATCGTGGTCGAGGCTCCTCGGCTGCGGAAATCCCGCGCATACGCCGCCCGATGTCACCCCGTTTGGTGGGGGCGGTCACTGGATATGATCGGATGCGTAGCGCGGATGTTTCGCTCATTCCAAATACGGGAGTGCGATGGGCGCGGGATTGGTCAGCGCGACGACCTACGCGATGCCGAGCAGCCCGAATGCATCCCGTGCGAGAATGCCCGCAATAACTTCCTCGGAGACACGGGGCAGCGCGGTGCCGCCGACGAGATGATTCGCCCCGCGCAACCCCTCCACCGATTCCCGCCCCCCCGCGAACGGGTAATCCGTCCCAAAGAGCAATTTGTGCGTCACCTGATATTCCTGTGCCGCAATGAGCATGTTGTAAAATTGCCACGGGCGGTAATACAGCGCGGAAATGTCCGCGTACACATGCGGGTGCTTGCGGATGACAACGAGGCATTCCTCGCAGAAGGGATGCCCGACATGCGCCAGCACCATCCGCAATGCCGGATAGCGGATAGCCACATCATCGAACAACCACGGGCGCGTGTATTCCAACGGCGCGGCGCGGTTGAAGGTCGTGCCGCTGTGGAACAGCACCGGGAGCCGCCGCTCTTGGCAGTAGCGATACACCGCATCGCAGCGCGGGTCGCGTGGGTCGAACCCTGCGTACATCGGTCCCATTTTCACGCCCACTAAGCCGAGCCGCTCGATGCCGTCTTGCAGTTCCTCCATATACCCGTCCTGTGTCGGGTCGCACGCGGCGAACCCGACCAGTTTTTCCGGCGCACGAGCGACGAACTCCGCGACATATGCATCCGGCACCCAGTACCCGTTCAGCCGTGCCTTCATCCCGAAGACAACCACCCGCGAGAACGCTGCCATATCCGCCATGAACGTATCGAACTGCACCGTGAGATCGAGGGGATAGCCGCGTGAAATCTCCGCCTCCGCGACGGTCTCCGCCGCGATGTGCAGTGTTTGGTTCCATGTGTGGGCGTGGATATTCTGCATGGTACTCGTGCCGCTCCTTCCACCATACTGCGGGATGTTCGATGATGCCCCGATGCGGTAGTATCGCGCAATCGCGCACCAAAAGGAGGAAACTATGATCGCCGATGTCACACCCGTTGGGCAACTCGATTGGGATTCGCCGGGGAAGCGGCTCTATCATGTCCCCTTCACACAGGACGGCGTTTGGGGCAGGATTCGCGTTCCCCTCTGCATCGTCTGCGCCGACCGACCGGGCAAAACCGTCGTTGCCATCGGCGGCACGCACGGCGACGAATACGAAGGACCGGTGGGGCTGAAAAATCTTATCGCCGCCCTACGTCCGGAAGAACTCGTCGCGGGGCGGCTCATCGTTATTCCGGTGCTCAATGTCCCCGCATTCTGGGCAGTGAAGCGGCAATCTCCGCTGGACGGCGGCAATATGAACCGGGCATTTCCCGGCGATGCACGCGGCACGCTCACGCAGCGTATCGCCCACTTCGTCACCGATGCGGTGCTGTCACGGGCGGATATCGTCATTGACATCCATGCGGCGGGGCGCGAAATGGAAATGGTGCGCTGCACTTCCTTCCACGAGGTCGCAGACCCCGCCCTATTTCAGCACTGCCGCGAGACCGCCCTCCTCTTCGGGATGCCGTTCGTGATGGTCTATTCCAGCGGCATGGGAACGGGGCTGCTCACCGAGCAAGCGGAGGCGATGGGCAAAATCACCATCGGGGGCGAATTCGGCTACGGCGCGTCCGCCGACCTCGACGGCGTGCGCTGGGCGCACCACGGCGTGCTGAATGTATTGCGCCATCATGGGCTGCTCGCGTCGCCCATCGAGAATCTCGTCCCGCCGTCGGTAGACCGGCAGCGCGTCGTCGCCCAGACCGACATCAACCGCTACCTCACCGCACCGGTGAGCGGCATCTACGAGCCGCTTGCGGCAGTCGGGGCATTCGTCCGCGCCGGAACACCCGTCGGGATGCTGCACGATTTCGACCGCTTCGACGAGACGGGCGTGCCAATTCGCGCCGATCAAGACGGCTACATTCTCACCCGCCGGTTTCAGGCAGCAACGCGGCAGGGCGATGTCGTCGTCGTGATCGGGCAGGAACTCCCCTGACATTCCCGCCCGTCAGCGGCGGGGCGGGGCGGGGTGGCTACTTCGTCCGCTGCTTTTTCGGCGGGCGTGGGCGCATCAACCGCTCCGCCACCCGCGTGATCGCCGAAAGCGGCATGAGCCGTCCACTTTGCGCGAGGGCGGTGTTCGCCCACCCCGCAACGACATACCCCGTATCCTTTTCCAGTGCCTTCATCGCCGTCGCCACGACCGATTGCACCGACATCATCGGTCCGACTTGCGCGTCCGATGTGCCAACGGCGTCGAAGAAATCGGTCTTCGTCGCGCCGGGGCAGAGCGCAAGCACGCGCACGCCCTTTGCGCGATATTCGCCCCACAATGCTTGGCTGAATGACAGCACAAATGCTTTCGTCGCGCCATAAACTGCCATGTACGGCAGCGGCTGGAACCCCGCGACGCTGGCGACATTGACAATCGCGCCGTCGCCGCGCTCCACCATCGCGGGGAGGAAGGCATGCGTGAGGTCTACGACCGCTGCGACATTGAGCATCACCTCGTCGTGTTCGCGGGCGGCGTCATTGCCGATAAACGCGCCGTGCGTGCCGAACCCTGCATTGTTGACGAGCATATCTATCCGCGCTCCGCGTTCGCGTACTGTTTCCGGCAAGGCACGCACTGCGTCCGCGTCCGCGAGATCGGCGGCGATCACCTCAACCGTGATGCCGTGCGCGGGTGCCAGTTCCACCGCGAGTCTTCGCAGTTTCTCCTCGGAGCGGGCGACGAGTACGAGATTCGTACCGCGCTTCGCCAGTGCGCGGGCGAATTCCTCCCCGATACCGCCCGACGCCCCGGTAATGAGGGCGGTTTTCCCTTTGTAGTCCATTTTGTTCTCCATCATATATGCGGGGCAAGACGGGTGCTTGCCCGATGTTCGTTCAATTAGGCTGCGGACGCCGCACGTTTCTGCACGGCGCGATCTGCCACCACAATCGCCGCGTCCATCGCAACGAGCGGGTCGCGTAGCAAATTGCCATGCCCCACCGCCAGCACCGCCGGCTCGAATGTCCGCAGATGCCGCGCCGTGGCGAGCGCGGTCGCTTTGTCCCATGTAGCGATAGCCGGAAAGGGAAAGGTCGGTACCACGACGCCGGAAACCGCGACGCCGCCCTTCGTCTGGAAGGCGTCGCCCGCGATCAAGGCGCGGGTGCGCGGGTCGAAAAAGGCGATCTGCCCCGGCGAATGCCCCGGCGCGGCGACGACTTCGAGCGAACCGACGCGGTCGCCGGGAACGAGCAGGCGCGTCGGCTGCGTCGTCGGGCGCACAAACATGCCGTGGATAGCTACCTGCGTTTCGTTGGGGTCGAGGGTGCGATCTCCCTGCATGAGGCGTGCTTCGCGCAGACTGACAAGGATTTCCGCGTCCGGTACGAGTGCATGGAGGGCGTCGAGTGATCCGGCGTGATCGCTGTGAGCGTGCGTCAGGGCGATGCGGCGGATGGCCCCCCCCACGACCGCCGCCATCGCCACGAGCATTTTCGCCATCCCCGTAATGCCGGTGTCAATCAACGTCAGCCCGTCGCCCTCGCGCACGAGGTAGCAGTTCACAGGGAAGGCGCGAGGAAAGCGCGTAAGTTGCACGAGGGTGTCATCGAACGGGGTCGCACGCAACATAGCCGGTCGCTCCTTATCGCAGAAAATGTCAGCCCGCTACCGGGTGCAGGACGACGACGGGAATCGGGCGCGTCGTCGCTTTCTGGTAGCCTGCGAACCCCGCGTATCCCGCCACAAGTTGCGGCCAGAGGCGAGCGCGGGTTTCGGCATCCGCTTCTTCGGCACGCATTTGCAATTTACGCCGCCCGACTTCAACCGTCGCTACAGGGTTGCTCGTGAGGTTACGCCACCACGCCGGATCCGTCGCGCTCCCGCCCGCTGACGCCACAACAGCGAATGTATCGCCCTCCGCGAGATACAAGAGCGGCGTGGTGCGCTGCGCCCCCGTTTTGCGCCCTGTGGTCGTCAAGAGCAAGACTGGTGCCCCGCCGAGCTTGCCCATAATCTTCCCGCCGGAGGCGCGATAGATCGCGATATTCGCCTTCATCACCAAGCGTAGGAGGAATCGCGGCGGGCCTTTCGCGCCGGTGTATTCGGTGGTCGTCGTCGGTGTGGTCGTTGTCATGGCAGTGCATCCTTTCATACAAAAATCGTCGGTGGTCAGCGGCCGGAAGTGCGAACAATTAGTTCCGGTCGCGGGGTGTGAACCGGAGCATGATGCCGGTGGGCGGCGAGGCGGTGACATCGTAGCGTTGCACCGGTTCCTGTCCCGGTACGGTGTGCAGGTCGTAGTGCCGCAGTATGTGCGTGGCGAGGGCTTTGATCTCGGTCTTGGCAAAGTTGATGCCGATGCAGATGCGCGGGCCGCCACCGAACCCGACGAGGGCGTACGGGTTGCGCTTGCCTTCCTCGCGGGGGGCGGCGAAGCGGTCGGGATCAAAGCGCAGCGGGTCGTGCCAGACTGACGGCAGATAGTGCGAGGCGACGATGCTATAGAAAACCCGCGACCCCGCCGGAATGACATAGTTTCCGAACGGCACATCCTCAAGGACGCCGCGCGGGCCGTTCGCGACGGGCGGGTAGAGCCGCTCGGTTTCGGAGAGGGCATTGTCGAGCACTTTCATGTGTTGCACATCCGTCAGCGTCGGTTCGTCGCGGTCGCCGAGGATTCCGTCTTGCTCGGCGCGGACGCGGGCGGCGTATTCCGGATGCGCGGCGAGCATATATAGGAGCCACGAGGCGAGGCTTGTGCTTGTCTCATGCCCCGCGACGAGCAGGATATTGAGATGCGCGATCAGTTGTTCGTCCGAGAGGGCATTGCCGTCGTGGTCGCGGGCGGAGATGAGCATACCGAGGACATCATCGGTGGGGGTGCGTCGCCGCTTCTCGATTTGCGGCAGCAGGAGGGCGTACAGATCGCGGTTGAGGGCGGAAACGCGCCCGACCCATTCTTCCTGTGTGGTTACGCCGTCGCCCGCCGTGAGCAGACCGAAGTAGAGGCGGGCGAACTGCTGCACTTCGTCGCCCGCCGACAGCCCCGCGAGGGTCTCGGCGGCGACTGCGAAGGTAAAATCGCGGGAGCGGGCGAAGACATCTACGGTGCCGTCCGCCGCCCACTGCGCGGCGTATTCGCGCACGAGCCGCTGCATGACGGGGAGATATTGACCCATGTATGCCGCCGCGAATGCGGGGTTCATCATGCGCCGTTGCTCGTCGTGCGCGGGGCCGTCCATTGTAAGGATGCCGTCCCCGAACATCTCCTTGACCCCGAACATCTGCCCCCACCCGATGGCGTGCGAGAAAGCGTGCCGGTGCGAGAGCAAGACGGTGCGGTTCGCCTCCGGGCCAACGAGGAAGAGGAGATCGCCCGGCTGTTCTTGCCACGGCGACGGGACGCGGAAGATCGGGCCGAGTTCCTCGTATTTCTGCGCCAGCCGCTGCCCCATATCGTAGGGGAAATCGTCGGGCAAGGTCGTGCGGGGAATCTGTGCGAGTGACGGAAGGGTCTGCATTGTTGTCCTCCAAGATATGTACGAGTGAAGGTCACTCAGATAATTTGCAATAGAAACACCCCTGCTGTGATCTAGTGTGACATGCCGCCGCCTACTTCGCACCGACCAAAGGGACAGGTTGGTACCCCTCCGAATGGCGCGGGCTATTCGACGTAGAGGGC
>JBBRMX010000106.1:0-11006 GCA_038230615.1 Thermomicrobiales bacterium
TACAGACAATCGCCGTCGTGCAGGAATACCGCCTGATAGATCATCTGCCGTCGCCCGATGCATCGGTTGTGGTGCCGGAGCCGCTCCGTGCGCTGGCGAATGCGCCGATTGCCGATGGAAAATCGCTCGATGTCTCCGACCGTCTCGCTCCTGCGGAATGGGCAGCGTTACGGGAGGAAGTAGACGCGCTTGGGCTGCCTGACCTCGATGGGTGGCTACGGGAGTTCCGCGATACGCGGTTGGCGGCGCGACACGAGGAATTGGACTCCGCCCGCGCCCGTATCCGCGACGACCACGCCGAGCACGAGCGGCTCACTGTGCAAGTGCGGGGGCATGTCTGCGATACCTGCCCGGTACGCGATGAACACCGCAAACATCTTTCGCAGATCGAGCGATTGGAACGGGAGCGGCAGACATTGCTCGACCGTGCCGCGCAGGAAGAGGCGGCGGACGAGGCGCATACGCGCGGGCTGATTCAGGGCATCGCGTCGGTACTGCATCGCTTTGGCTATCTCCAACGTGGGTTCCCGACTGCGAAAGCGGACACCCTCGCGGACATTTTCGACACGAACGGGTTGCTCTTGGCGGAGATGATCGAACGCGATTGGCTGGACGATCTCGCGCCGGAGGATGTCGCGGAGGTCTTTTCGTGGTTCGCCTACGACCGCGATGCACGGTTTGAGAACACCTTCCAATTGCCGCGCCACCTTGTGACACTGCGCGAACGATTGGACGAACTGACAAATCTCGTGGTGGTATCAGAGCGGCGGGCAGGGCTGGCAATCACTACGGGTATTCACGCCCTCTTTTACGGCGCAATGCGGGCATGGTGCCGGGGTGCGGCGATGGAGCGGGTCGCGGAGAAGGTCGGGCTTGGTGAAGGCGATGTCGTGATGACTTTCGGCAAAACGCTCGATGTGATGCGACAAGTACAAAGTATGTTGCGCGATGTGCGCCCCGACGATCCACGTATTGCGGTGCTGGCGCGGGCGATTCGTCTTGTGCGGCGCGGCATCGTCGAACAATCGTACACCGTCGGGTTCATGCCGGTGCCACTACCGGTGGGAGAAGTAGCACGTAACGAGCAAACAGTAACGAGTGGCGAGTGATATGTAACGAGCATACACTGCGGCGTGATGTTGCACGTTCTTGTTACTCGTTGCTCGTTATTCGTCACTGCTTTTGGAGGGGATGATGAGTACGCAGACCGGGGTGATTTTGCTCGTAGGCGGCATCGTGCTTGCGGGGTTGCTCTCGTTGGTTGTGAGCCGGTGGGCGTTGAAGATAGATCGCCGTGCGAAGCGGCTCAAGCAGCGCGAGATTCAGAAGCGGCGGCGCATCGGGTTGGACTTGTAAATCGTCGTGCGTCGTGCGTCGTCGGTCGTGAGCGAACACAGCGCACAGTATCGAGATGGAAAGCATCTTTTTCACGACCCCACAATTACCGACCATTCACCTCATCATACGGCGTATTCGGGTCGAGGGGCCAGATAGGACGCCGTAGATGGCGGAAGGTGAGCCGCGTGAGGTCGGGGTTACTGATGCCGGGAGTGTCTACATCGAGGATTGCGGCGGCAATTGTCCCGAACGATGCGCGAAAATGCACGCTCGATTTGACGACAAGCGCGCGCTGCATCGTTGGTTCGATGCCGACACTGCGAAAGAGCGCGACATCGAGTGCTTGCACGCGCTGCTCGGTGACAATTACACGCACCCCGCCGATAGCGAGCAAGGCGGTGCGCCCCATTCGTGTGCGGCTGCCTGCACCCATCGGGCCGGTGTTGACGAATACGCCGTCGGTGATGCGCTCGATGCGTGCGGCGGTCTCGATGGGGGTGCCGTGGCGGTCGTCGGTCTTGCCGCCGAGATGCACCGCGATGGTCGCCCCGGTTCCCGCCGCGACTGCCTGCGCGACCGTTTCGGGATCTGCGATCACGCCTAACGCGACCTCATAAACATCTGCCGCGATGAGCGCACGAAGGAGGACGGTTCCGTCGCAGGGCGCACCCGCGCCGGGATTGTCGCCGCTGTCCGCAAGGACGAGGGGTGTTGCAGTGGCAGTGCGAACGCGCTTCACGGCATCGTCTACCGAAAGCATCGCCGCCGAAAATGCGGCGCGTTGATCCCACGCCGCCTTCGCAATGTCTGACGCAATTTGGGCGGCGAGCAGCGTATCGTTGGCAGTTGTCACGACGACGCGCAAGCCCGCATCCGGCACATCGCTATAGGGAAACCCGCCCGCCAGCGTGATATTTAGCACGCGGGGATCAGCACGATGGGCAGCGGCGCGGGCGAAAAGCGCCCTCATCGGGGTTTCCTCACTTGTACATTGTGGTGGGAGCGGGACAAGCATCGGTGGGGCGGCGAGGGCGCGGGTTGTTTTCGCCGTTGGTTGACGCAGCAGGCGTCCGAGCAGATCTGCTGCCTCACGCCCGCGTTCGTAGGTATCAATATGCGGATAGGTGACATACCCCACAAGCACATCTGCTACTGCAACCATCTCCGGGGAAATATTGGCGTGTGAGTCGAGGGTAGCGATAATCGGCGTATCCGCACCGACGAGGGCGCGAACGGCGTGGAGCAGATCTGCCTCGGCATCTTGCACGTCTTCCGTCACCATTGCGCCGTGTAAGGCGAGAAGGACGCCGTTTACCCGCCCGGCGGCGCTGACAGCATCGAGTAGCCCGGTGCGAAGCGCGGCATATGCGGCGCGGGTGACGACGCCCCCCGGTGTTGCGGATGCATAGATGAGCGGGACGGGTTCGGCATCGAGCGTTTCTAATCCATCGAGGAACCCCCCGACAACGGTGCGTGAGCCACCGAAACCGAGGATGAGCGGTCTGCCGCCGATGAAGATGCGTTGCTGAAAATCCGCGAGGGTGGTGGGTTGCAGGCTGAAGGTATTGGTCTCGTGTGCGATGCCGCCGATGAGCACGCGGGGGGTACGTCGGTGATGCGGTTGCCGTGCATATCGTCCCATGACGTTGTGTCGCTCGATTCTCAGGTATGATCGTGGTCTATCGTGCGTGCAGTATCGCACGGGCAGGG
The DNA here is from genome assembly GCA_038230615.1 of Thermomicrobiales bacterium. GTDB lineage: Bacteria > Chloroflexota > Chloroflexia > Thermomicrobiales > JALYUS01 > JBBRMX01. The sequence goes on from JBBRMX010000106.1 coordinate 3,049, forward strand.
AAGAGATGGCAGCCAACATGCGTTATCCGGTGCGGGGACGCAGCAGAAGGAGCGGGGCGCGTGGACGATACGATTTCTCTCGACGAGTTGCGGGAACTGGCAGAATCGCTCGCGCATGAGGCGGGCGGGTTCATCCGTGGCATCTCCGACCGGGGTATTCAGGATATTCAGTTCAAGGGCGAGGGCAAGCGCGATCTCGTGACGGAAGCGGACAAGGGGAGCGAGGCGATCATCGTCGAGGCGATCCGCCAACGCTACCCCGATCATCGCATTCTCGCGGAGGAAGGCACCAGCACCGGCGGCGAGGGCGCATACCGCTGGATCATTGACCCGCTAGACGGCACGACCAACTACGCACATCGCTATCCGCTCTACTGTGTTTCTATCGCGGTGGAGCGCGACGGTGTGCCGTTGGTCGGCGTCGTCTACGCGCCATATATGCGCGAACTGTTCGTCGCCACACGGGGTGGCGGGGCGACGCTGAACGGCGAGCCGATCCATGTTTCCGGCGTCAGCGATCTCATGGGCGGGTTGCTCTGCACGGGCTTCCCGTACCGCATTGACGGCCCGACGAACAATCTCTCCAACTGGGGGAATTTCGTGTTGCGGACGCAGGCAACACGGCGGGACGGCTCTGCCGCGCTCGATCTATGTTACGTCGCGGCGGGGCGGTTCGATGGCTTCTGGGAACTCGATTTGAACCCGTGGGACATCACGGCGGGGGCATTGATCGTGATGGAAGCGGGCGGCACGGTCTCCGACCCCTATGGCGGCGCGTATTCGGTAGAGCAGAAATCGGTGCTGGCATCCAATGGGCATCTGCACACGCCGATGCGCGAGGTGCTGGCGATGGGCAAAAACGGACATGGCGCGGGCAGGATGAACGAGCCGCAGGCGGCGAACGAACCGGCACCGGACGCGGGATAGTCTCCCCGCACACGCCCGAACGGAGCATATGACGATGGACAATGCATTCAACCCCGCTGCGGAGAAGATTATCCGTGCGCTTGCGGAGGCAGAAGTAATGAGCATCTTCTTCCCGTGGGTCGGGAAGGCACTAGTGGTGGACACCCGCACGAATGCCGAACACGGTCCGGCGGTGTTGCTTGACGATATGGTGACATCACCGGAGGAACGATTGCGCTCGATCCGGCGGTTGCGCCCGTATTTCGACACTATCGGGCAGCTGACACTCGCGCCGTGGGTAGGATCGGTGCGGAGTTTCGCAGAGCGCGGCGTGATGGCGGCAATCGCGGAACGGCTCGAACACATGGGGTATCCCGGTGCCGCCGAAGACGCAACCGTCACTTTTCAGGCGTTACGGCGCGAAGAGCGGCGCGTGCTGCTCGATCTGATCGCGGGCGATGCGCGGACGACGCGCACGATGTGGGCGCGACAATAACACCGACGCGGCGGTATGCTGTTCGCCTCGATAGACAAAGGGGACCAGTTCTGGTTCCCTTTTCTCTTGCAGTACGAGCAGGTTGTCCGTACAATTTTCGTGGAGTGTCTATCACTGAGACGAGATGTCTGCATGGGCGACGGGAAAGCGAGAAATCCGGCAATGGGGACGCTCTATGTCGTCGCAACACCCATCGGCAACCGCGAAGACATCACCCTGCGTGCGTTGCAGGTGCTGCGGGATGTCGCGGTCGTCGCGGCGGAAGATACCCGCCACACCGGGCAATTGCTGACCTATTATGGCATCGAGGCGCACTATCTTTCCCTCCACGCGCACAACGAGGCCGAGCGCATCGAGCGCATTGTGGCTCGGCTAGAGGCTGGTGACGATGTCGCGCTCGTGAGCGATGCAGGAACGCCTGCGGTCTCTGACCCCGGTGCGCTGCTCGTGCAGGCGGTGGCGGCGGCGGGGTACGCGGTAGTGCCGGTACCGGGCGCGTCTGCACTGACAGCGGCGGTGTCGGCGGCGGGGTTGATAGCGGGGCCGTTTACATTTCTCGGCTTCCTGCCCGCGAAGCAATCGGCACGCCGTGCCGCGCTGGAAGCGGTGCGAGCGGTGCCGCATCCGCTCGTGTGCTACGAAGCACCGCATCGCCTCGATGATCTGCTCGCAGACGCGCTGTTGATCCTCGGCGACCGCCCTGCGGTACTCTGCCGGGAGTTGACGAAGATGCACGAAGAGATCGTTCGCGGTACTATTGCGTCTATTGCCGTTCAGGTACGTACGCGCGGCGAGTGTGTGGTAATTTTCGATGGTTCGCCGCCGCAAACGCCTGTCGTGTCGGACGACGCCACGCTTGATGTGGTGCTCGATACGCTGCTGGCGAGCGGACTGTCGCCCGCAGCAGTAGCAAAAGAAGCGGCGAAACAGACGGGGAGAGATCGGGCGGACTGTTACACGCGGGCGGTGCAGCGAAAGACCGCGACGCGATGACATGCCGCTCATGTCGTGCCTTCGTGGGGAAGGGCGCGGCGGATTCACCGGCAACCACGGGAGAGGTCGTTGTCGGGTGGGGGAACAGAGTGGTACGAATTGAAGCCGCGAAGCGGTATCCGTTGCTTGCGCTCAAGAATATTGTCGTCTTTCCACAGAGTACAACGCGCATCAATGTGGGCGTGCCGCGCTCGCTCGATGCGGTCGAGGAAGCGATGGATCGCGACAATTATCTCGTCGCCGCGATGATTCGTGATACGACGGTGGACGATGTGCGACCGGAGGATGTCTATCCGATTGGCACGCTCTGCCGCATCAAGGAATCCGACCGCGACGGCGGCATGATTCAGATCGCACTGGAAGGGCTATACCGCGTCCGCATCCTCGGCACGGAAGCAACCAAGCCTTGTTTCATTATCAACATCGAAGAAGTATTCGAGCAGGGTGGGTTCGAGCAGGAAAACCGGGCATGGGCGCGGCAAATCCGTGAGCAGGTCGCACAGTACGCGAAAATGCGCGGCAGCAGTGCAAACGACCTACTCGATGCCGCCAATGCGGTCACGGATGTAGGGCATCTCGCGGATGTACTCTCCACGCTCGTCACGGATGTGCAACAGCGGCAGGCGTTGCTCGATGAGCCGAACAAACTGAAGCGGCTCGAAACTCTTTCGACCGTGATCGCGGGCGAACTGGAAGTAGTGGACCTCGAACAGAAGATCAAAGAGCGTGTCCGCGAACAGATAGACAAAAATCAGCGCGAATACTACCTACGCGAACAACTGAAGGCGATCCACGACGAACTCGGCGAGACGAACCAAAGCGAGAATGACGCGCTCAAGCAGCGCATCGAGGATCGCGGGCTACCGGACGATGTGAAGGAGAAAGTGACGCGCGAGTTCGCCCGTCTCGAACGGATGGCGGGTGTCTCCGCCGAGGCGACAGTAGCGCGAACCTACCTCGACTGGGTGCTTTCGCTGCCGTGGACGGAACGCAGTACAGATCAACTCGACCTTGCGCGGGCGCAGGAAGTGCTCGATGCCGAGCATCAGAGCCTCGAATTCGTTAAGGACCGCATTCTCGATTTCCTCGCCGTGCGAAAACTGCGGCTGGATCGTGGCACGGTGCGGCAGATGCCGACGATTCTCTGTCTTGTCGGGCCGCCCGGTGTCGGCAAAACGTCGCTCGGTCGCTCGATAGCGCGGGCGATGGACCGAAAATTCGTGCGCGTGTCGCTCGGCGGTGTGCGCGACGAGGCGGATATTCGCGGGCATCGCCGCACGTATGTCGGCGCATTCCCCGGTCGGATCGTGCAGGCAATGAAGCAAGTCGGCACCCTCAATCCGGTCATTTTGCTCGATGAGATTGACAAGATGAGCGCGGATTTCCGGGGTGACCCGGCTGCAGCGATGTTGGAAGTGCTCGATCCCGAACAGAACCATGCCTTTGTGGATCACTACCTTGATCTACCGTTCGATTTGTCGGACGTGATGTTTATCACCACGGGCAATTATCTCGGCAATATCCCACGCCCGCTGCGCGACCGTATGGAGATCATCGAACTCGGTGGCTACACCGAGGAAGAGAAAATAGACATCTGCCGCCATCATCTGCTGCCGAAGCAGGCGGAGTTGCACGGGCTAGACGCGGGTGCGGTGGACATCCCGTCACCTGTACTGCGAATGGTCATCCGGCAATATACGCGGGAAGCGGGTGTCCGCAATCTAGAGCGGCAGATGGGCGGTATCTGTCGCAAAGCCGCTCGCTATGCTGTTGATCGCAACGGCAAGCCCGGTGCCAAACTCAAGGTGACGCAGGCAAAGGTAGAGGAGTTTCTCGGCCCACCGCGCTACGGCACCGATCATCACCTGCGCGAGAGCCAGATCGGCGTGGCGATTGGGCTTGGGGTGACGGAATCGGGTGGCGAACTCGTGCCGGTCGAGGTAGCGACGATGCCGGGGCATGGCGCGATGCAGATCACTGGACGGGCAGGTGAGATGATGCAGGAGAGTGCGAAGGCGGCGCAATCGTACGCCCGCTCTCGTGCCGCTGCACTGAAAATAGACCCGGAGTTTCAGCGTTCCACCGATGTGCATATCCATTTGCCGGAGATGGCGACACCGAAAGACGGCCCGTCGGCGGGCGTCACGATGGTGACTGCGCTCGTCTCCGCGCTAACGAAACAGCCCGTGCGCCACGACATCGCGATGACGGGCGAGATCACCCTGCGCGGGCGCGTGATGGCGATTGGCGGTCTGAAAGAGAAAGTGCTGGCAGCGCACCGCGCAGGTATTCGGCGGGTGATCGCCCCGGCGGAAAATCGGCACGATGCAGTGAAAATCCCGAAGGACATCTTGCGGGAGATGGAGATGATCTGGGTCGAGCATATGGACGAAGTGATTGCAGCGGCACTGGTATTCGTGGTGCCGCCGGCACTGCCGGAAGTGACCCACACGCCTGCCCCGCTGGAAGATGTCCAAGACGACGTGCCGGTATCGGACACGCCGACATCGCTTCCGGTGGCGCGTGACACGCTGATTGTGACGGACGAGGCATAGCGGCGTTCATCGTGCGATGACTCGAAAGCGGCAGGCGCATGTGATGCGTTTGCCGCTTTCAACGTTTCGGCGATTCGTGCTACGATTGCGCTGCCGGAACACATGGGAACGGAGAGTGAGAAACGGCGATGGTTGTAAACGAATCTCTTGCGCCCGGTGAAACATCGCTCGTCGCGTCGGGCGCATATACGTGGCAGGCGGACGGCAAGCCGTTACCGATCACCGAGACATGGCGCATTCTGGAAGCACGCAGCGGGCATGTCCTCGAAACAATGGCGAATGCCGCAGACGCGCCCGCATTCGGGCATGTCTACGATGCGACGCTTTCCGTGGACGCCAGCGGGCGGGCAACGGGGCTGGCTATGACGGTTACGAAGGCGGGCAACACTGTTGCGGTCTCCGCGCACTTCGAGTTGGACGGTGCAGTTGTTACACGAGGGTTGCGCGGCGAGGTCGAGGGCGCGATCCAGCGCACGCAGACGTTCCGGCTCCCGGACGGATACACGATTGAGGCGCATCCCGTGCTGTTCGATGGGCTACACATCGCAGCGTGCGATCTCTCGTTTCCGGGGCCATGCCAACGCCCCGCGCTCTGGTTCGATATCATCTCCGATGAGGCGGGCGCATTGATGGCGGCGCACCCGGTCTCGCTGGCTATCGAGGAACGCACCGAGGGGGTCGCAAAAGGTACCTTCGCCATCACGCGGTGGGGGGGCGATACGCGTGCGGCGGATACGCTCATCACGGTGCGCCGCACGGGGCGGTGGCTCATCCCGACGGAATTGCGCTTCACCATGGCGGGGGTACTCTACTCCGCCCGCCTCACCGATGAACAATGGGAGTCTCGCTAAGACACACGATACCCGAGAAGGAGAGAGACGCATGGCGACCGCACCGGAAGTGAACACGCGTGGCACGGTGACACACAACGCGGCAGATCTCCTGCGCCGCCAGCGAGAATCGCTCTTTCCTTCCGTCGCGCTTTATTATGAGAACCCGATTGAGATTGCGCGGGGCGATGGTTTCCGGGTCTGGGATGGCGACGGCAACGAGTACCTCGATTTCTTCGGCGGGATCGTGACGGTCATCAGCGGTCATGCGATCCCGGAGATTATCGGACCGGTGCAGGAGCAACTCGCGGCGGTGTCGCACACGAGTACGCTCTTTTTGATCCCGTCGCAGATTGCCTTGGCGGAGCAGATCATTGATCGTGCCGCCGACCCCGCCCTTTCCCGCGTTTTCTTCACCAATAGCGGTACCGAGGCGAACGAAGCTGCTTTCACGCTTTCCGCCATCGCACGCGGTAACCCGGAGTTCATCGCGCTACGGCACTCATATCACGGACGGTCGTTTGCAACGCTGGCGGCGACAGGGCAGTCCACATGGCGCCCGACTTCGATCTCCGGCATCAATGTCTCGTACGTTGGCAACCCGTACTGCTATCGCTGCCCGTATGGCAAGGAGTATCCATCGTGCGATCTGTTCTGCGCGAAAGATGTCGAGGCGGTCATCCAGACAGCCACGAACGGACATCCCGCCGCATTCATCGCGGAATCGGTGCAGGGCGTCGGCGGGTTCGTCGTGCCGCCGCCGGAGTATTTCGGGGTCGTCAAGGAGATTCTGGACCGGTACGGTGTGCTGTATATCGCGGACGAAGTGCAGACGGCGTGGGGGCGCATCGGTGAAGCGGAGTTTGGCTGGCAGCATTTCGGAGTGACGCCAGACATGTTCGTCTTCGCTAAAGGGCTCGCGAATGGGTTGCCTATTGGCGGCATCTGTACCACAGACGCCATCGCGGGAGGCGTGCGGACACTGGACATCAGCACTTTCGGCGGTAATCCGATCTCCAGCACGGGTGCCTTGGCGAACCTCGCCTACCTGACGACGCATCATCTGCGCGAAAACGCGAAAGTAGTCGGTGATTACCTTATGGATCGCCTGCGCGAGGTGCAAGAACGCCACCCGCTTGTCGGTGATGTGCGCGGGCTAGGGCTGATGATCGGTGTCGAATTGGTGCGGAACCGCGCGACGAAAGAACCCGCGACGGCATACCTTGCCCGCGTGCAGAATCTGGCGAAAGAGCGCGGGTTGGTAATCGGTAAGGGCGGGTTCCACGGCAATACCTTGCGTCTCTCACCGCCGCTGACGATCACGAAGACCGAAGCGGACATCTGCGTCCGCGTGCTGGATGAGGTCTTCGGGATCATCGAAGCGGAAGGTGCGTTGACGTAATCGCGGTGCTGCGGAACTTTGCGCCCTGCTGTGTCGTTCCTCCTCTGACCCGCAAATACTCGGCAAAGGAGGAAGAATATGCGTGCATCACGCTTCACCGTGGTTCGTCGTTCCGTCTCGCTCCGTCTGTCTGCAGTCGGATTGCTCGTGCTCGTCGTGTTGCTGACGGCGTGCGGCAGCACAAGTATCTTGCCCCAGAAAACGGGGGACAGCACGAGTGCGTTGCCGCCCCAAACGAATGTGGCATCGGGGTACGCGCCAGCGGCAGCCGCAACATCTGCCCCGCCCGCCGCTGCGCGTTCCGCCCCCGCCGCAACGACGGCTGCCGCCAGCGGCAATGCATCGTCCGGCGGCACGAAAAGCACGACCGGCAGTACAGGCGATGCGGCAACGGGCTTAGGGAGTGCATACACACCGCCCGCAACCTTCGACCAGAAAATCGTCCGCACCGGCGCATTAACGATGCAAGTACAGGATATCCCCGGCACGGTGAACACGATCTGGACGACCGCAACGGGGCTGGGTGGGTTCGTGCTGTCGTCGAATGTGCGCGGGGCGGGGAGCGATGTGCGCGGCGACATTTCGCTCCGGGTGCCGAGCGAGCAATTCCGTACCGCGATGGAGCGCATCCGGGGCAATGCCGTCAAAGTGGAGAAGGAAGAGAGCACCGCGCAGGATGTTTCCGAGGAGTTCGTGGATCTCACCGCCCGCCAGCGCAATCTTGAACTCTCGGTGCAGCAGTTGCAGAATTTGCTCTCGCAAACGAAAACGGTAGA
>JBBRMX010000107.1:0-10951 GCA_038230615.1 Thermomicrobiales bacterium
CACGCTGCACGCTGCTTCGTTCCCCTCGCGGCAATAATAGAGCGTCGCGGTGAATTGTGCCTCGTGCATTCCCATCGGGAGCGCGGGCAAAATCACTGGCAACGTGCCGCCCGCAAACTCCGGCGCGGCGAGCGGCACCGATACGCCGTCCACCCGCAGGTACTGCCCGTTCGGGGCGTCGGTATTGATGTGGTGGTCGGGCGGCAGCGTGATCGTTACCGACAACATTGCGGGGGTGTCGGCAGCGATATGCTGCGGCACCACGGCGACAGTTTCGAGGGCGGGGAAATACTCGCTACCGTCGTCCGCTGTTACGCCGCTTGCGGTCGTCTCGGTGATCTCGATCGTCGCAAGGTCACCCGTCGCAAGGTCGAGACGGCGCAGGCGGTGGTTATTTGTGTCCGCGATGTAGGCGATGCCTTCGTGAACGCTCACGCCGCCCGGTTCGTACAATGCGCCCGGTTCGCCGTCCCCCGCGAGGGTCGTGACCGCGCCCGTGTCCAGATCGAGCCGCTTGATCTTGTGGTTGTAGGTGTCCGCGATGATGAGCGCGTCGTCCGCGTAGTCAATGCCGAGCGGGTGCTGGAGCCGGACATGGTCGCCGGTGCCGTCCATATCGCCAAACTCGAACAGGTCAAGCCCCGCAAGGGTTTCCACCGCCTGCTCTTCGATGTCAATCTGCCGGATGCTGCTCGTTTCGCTGTCGGCGATATAGAGATTCGCGCCGTCGGTCGTGATACCGCTCGGCTGTGCGAAGGCAGCGTAGTCTAACCCGCCGTCTACCCGCGCCTCTGCGCCCGACCCTGCAAAGACGCCAACCTGCGCGGTATCGGGGTCGTAAAGCCAAATCTGATGCGGCCCCGCCATCGCAATGAGCACATAGCCGCCTACTATCGCCACATCCCACGGCGAACTGAGGGCGGACGCGAACGCATCGCCTCCGTCGGCGCGAAATGCCGCCTGTTCCCCCGTCCCCGCGATGGTGCGGACCGTCTGGGCTGCGAGGTCTATGGCGCGGAGCAGATGGTTGTCCGTGTCGGCAACATACAGCGTGTCGCCGTCCAACGCCATGCCCTGCGGATGATTGAAGTGCGCGGTGGCATACTCGCCGTCCTGCCTGCCCGCCGCGCCGTTGCCGATGCGCGTCACTACCGTACCCGTGCGGGTAGTGACGACAATCTGATTGTGGTTGCTGTCCGCGATAAACAGGCGGTCTGCGGCGGGGTCGGCGAGTACTTTGCCGGGATACCGGAGCGGCGTGGCGGGTGCTTCCTCGCGGGAGAGAGCGAACGGTTCCTGTTGCGACACAGCGGGGTACATATCGAGAAGCGTGCGGATGTCCTCGTCCATCGCGTCGAGATTGCCCTCGCCGGAGTAGCCGCGCACGACATACCCCTGCGGGTCAACAAGCATGAGCGTTGGCCATGCGCGGATACCGTACTGCTGCCAGATGGCAAATTTCGCATCGTTCACGACCGGATGCGCGATCTCGTGACGCAAGATCGCCTGCCGGATATTGCGGCTCTCGCCCTCGTTGGGGAACTTGGCGGAATGCACGCCGATGACGACAAGTTCACGCGGGTAGCGTGCTTCGAGCGTGGCAAGGTCGGGCAGGATGTGCATACAGTTGATGCAGCAGTAAGTCCAGAAATCGAGCAGCACGATACGCCCGCGCAACTCCGTGAGCGAGAGCGGATGATCGGTGTTGAGCCAGCCAAGCCCGCCCGAAAGTTCGGGGGCACGGACACGATGCGGGAAGGGGGATGTTGCCATGCGATTGTACCTCCTTGATCGGGGTTCGTACGGTGTGTAACAGCGGCGGGCGGCGGCATGTTCCCGCTGATGTCGGGCGGGAACACGCCCGGATGTGGCACCGCTGCGCCATCTGTGCGATAGTCCGCGCACGATGAAAAAACGCACACCACCGCCCCGAAAACTGCCGAATGCGTGGGCAATGTCGCTGCCCGTACGAATGTTCCGGTATAGGTTGATACACGGGGTATATCGCCCGTTTTTGGGCTGCTTCTTGCGCGAGTTCGCCGTCACGGGGCGGGAGCACATCCCTCCCGGCGCGGTAATCTACGCGGCGACGCACGCAAGCATGGCGGATACCCCGCTGCTGCTCTGGGCAATCGGCACGCGGGCAAACCGCACTGCCGTCCTCGCGGCACGGGACTACTTTTTCCGCTCCCCGCATTCCCTGCACGGGGCGTTGGTTGGGGCGGCATTTGGTGCGGTGCCGGTAGATCGTGTCGGGTTCGCACGCCGTTCGCTCGATGACGCAGTTATGTGGTTACGTAGCGGTTATTCGCTCGTCGTCTATCCACACGGCATGATCCCCGACGGTCTCCAAGACGCCGCGCTGCTGCATCGCGGTGTCGCGCTCTTGGCGCGGCAGTCGGGTTGCCCGGTCGTTCCGGTGCGGATCGTCGGGAGCGATGTATTGCTGCCTGCGGGTATCCACTGGCCGCGCCGTGCGGCGGTTTCGCTCGTCTTTTCCCCGCCCCTGCAACCGGAAATAGGTGAACGCAATGCGATGTTTATTGCACGGCTGCATACCGCTTTGTTCGTGACGTAAGAACGATAAATGATAACAATACGGAAATAGCACGCACCACTTGCGGAAAGCGTGTAAACGTTTATAATTGGGAGCATACCGCAGAGAACCATCGGGACATGTCGTTTTTGCCTGTTTCTCTGCTCGCTATCTGCCGCGCCTGCTGTACTGCCGGGCGCGTGTAAAGGGGCGTTTACTATGGAATCTCATCAGCCTCCGCATCTTGATCTTGCCCCCCGCCTTGCGTGCGCGGGATGTCATCACTGGGAAGCAACGCCGATCCGTACGCTGCATCACAGCGAAACGCTCGGGCGATGCCTGCGTTTCTGTGAGATGCGCCCGGAGACGGCAAAACCGCGCTGCAATGTGTGCTGGGAACCGCCCCATACAACCCTGCACCTTGTGCGGCAGGTGGGCGATTAACCCTGATGATACTGCGCCCGACGCCTTGCATTTGCCTACATGGACGCGTACGATGCACCGCATGAAAATACGGACACACACTCGTAGGGTTATTGCCCGTGGCGAGTGAACTTTGGGCGGTCGCGCACGCCGCGCAGGTCCAACAGACAATCGCACAATGCCGTACGAATGCGGCGGCAGTCGGGGCAATTGCCCCCGACTTTCCCTACACGTATCAGAGCGTTGCATCCGGTCGCCTGCCGGGATATTGGAACGGCTACCTTACATGGGTGCTGGTACAGACGCTCGCGCTCGCACGCTACCCGAATATAGACTATTCGCTGCGTGAAGCGGCGACGGTCGTGGGTAGATTCCTCGATGAGCCGGTGCCAGTGGCAGCGGCACGCGGGTCGTTCGCTCTCCTGCGTGGTCGCCCGCGCCCATTGCGTGCGCGTGTACCGGAGATCGCCGCGATGCTCCATCTCATTGCTACGGTTGGCGGGGCGGCGGCAGAGGCGCGGCTTGCGGTGCTCGCGCCCGACGCGGACCCAAGTTGGAGCGAGGAGGGCGCACTCTTTTTTGCGGACGACGAAATAGAGCGGGTGCAGCAGACATTGCCCGCTTTCCGCGCGTTGCTGACCGATGCGGAACATGGCGACCGCTTTCATTTCTGGATCGTGCGTCAGCCGGGGTTGCCCCGCGCCGTCCGCGAAGCACTCCGCCAGCCCGACCGCTACCTTTCCGATCTCGAAGCGATCTTCGGCACCGCCCAGCGTACCGGCGCACAGGCATTCGTCCTTTGGGCACCCTGAAAGCGACATAACCGGGAACGAGAGAACGCACACTTCCGCATCCGCGTTATGAATTATTCGCCACTCGTTCCCTCGCTTTTTAGCATGACGGTGAAGACACTGCCGACGCCGGGAGTGCTGTCGAGCGTCAGGGTTCCGTCCATGAGTTCGACGAGCTGGCGGGAGAGAGCAAGCCCAAGCCCTGTGCCTCCCTGCGCCCGTGCGTAGCCCGTTTCCACGCGGCGGAACGGCTCAAAAATAATCGCGGCGTTCTCCGGTGCGATACCAATGCCAGTGTCGCCCACCGCGATAGAGACTATGCCTGCGTCGGTGTCGTAGGTGGCACGCACCGTAATCTCGCCGTCATCGGGCGTGAATTTGTGGGCATTGGTCAGCAGGTTGATGAGCACCTGCTGTAGTCGTGCGCCGTCCGCATGGACGTGCGGAATAGTGGGCGGGATGGAAAACACGAGGTGCTGCTTTTTTGCTGCCACAAGCGGCGTGAGCACTCGCTCACTGGCACGCACGCACTCTGCCACATTGACGCGCTCCCAGTAGGCGGTGATTTGTCCCGCCCGCACCCGCGCCATATCGAGCAGATCGTTCACCTGCGTCAACAGCAGTTCGCCGCTCGTCACGATGTCTTCGGCAGCGATGTGCAGTTCGTCGGCATCGCGCAGCAGCCCGTCCGAGATCAGCCGCCCGAAACCGAGGATTGCATTGAGCGGCGTGCGAAGTTCGTGCGAGAGCGAGGCGAGGAAATCGTCTTTGTGGCGATTTGCTTCTTCGAGCGCAACGACTTGTGCCCGTACCTGCCGCAAGAGGCGGTCTTTCGTGATCGCCTGCCCTGCCTGCTCCGCCACGAGTTCGAGTGTCGCCAGCGATTGTGTGTCGAGTAGCGGCATAGCGGCGCGCGCACCAGCAGCGAGCAACCCGACAATTGCGCCCGCCGCCCGAATCGGCACGAATGCCTGCGAGTGATAGCCGTGGTCGCAGATCAAGTCAGTCAATGGCGAAGACGGTACCCCCGCGATCTGCACAACAAGCGGCGCACGTTGTGCGATCGCGGCGATGTCGGCTTCGGGCGGTGGCGTGTCCGTTTCCCCATATGCCCGCAGCATGGCGACGATGTCCGCGTCTTCCTCCAGATTGTGCGATGCATAGGCGGCGGTGTAGTGGCGTCCGTCGGGCGCGAAGATGAAGACGGCGGCGGACGCTGCCCACGCGGCGGTCATATCTGCGAGGGCTTGCATAATTGCCGGTGCATCGGCGGCGGAGTTGCACGCCTGCGCCGCATCCGCGATGAATGCTTGGTCGCGCTCCCGCCGTTCACCTTCCGTAATCTCTTGCAGCAATGTGCGTTCGAGGTTTTTGAGCGGCGTAATGTCGCGGATAACTGCAAGCCCGCCGGTGATCTCGCCATGTTCACGCCACGGCGAGAGCGACAACAGCGTATCTATCCAGCGACCGTCCCGATGCTGCTGCCGGTTCTCGATATGTGAAAAACTCTCGCCGCCGTAGATCACCCGGTGCCACATGCCCGCCGTCTTCGGGTCGAGATCGAGCGACACCAGTGGCGGGAAATCGCCGAGCACTTCCGCCGCAGTGTAGCCGAAGAGTTGTTCCGCCACGCTGTTCCATGTGAGGCACTTGGAATGAATATCCATGCGGACAATCGCGTCCGCCATCTCGCCCAATATGCGCTCAGTGCGAACACGCGATTGCTCGGTACGGGCGAACAGGCGGGCATTCGTGACGGCTTGCGCCGCGAGGGGCGCGAACTGCTCGACGATCTGCAAATCGTGCTGATCGAACGCATTGACCGGACGGCGCGATAACAGCAGCGTTCCCACCGGAGATTCGCCCACGAGGAGCGGCACCATGATGAAACTCCGCACCGGGGAATCGTCGGGGCGGGCGTCCGGTCCGCTCTGAAGCACGCGGTTGTCTTCGAGAATATCCGGCACTAACACCGATTGCCGGTGCTGGTAGACCCACCCGGTCAGGCTCTCATTGAGCGGGCGCGGCTGCGAGGAGGGATACATCATTCCCGTTCCCATCGTCCTGCCTGCAACCGCTGTGAGCGCATCCGGATGCACATTATCGAGGTAAATTATCGCCCGCAGGCAAGGAACGAGGGTCATCACACCTGCAAGTACCGCATCGAGCGTCTCATCCAGATCGAGTGAACGGTTCACGCGGGAGATCGTCGCGCTCAGTGTCGCCAGTTCGGTGCGCCGCTCCGCGCTTTCCAATGCCGCGCCGAACAGCGTGCGAATGTCTTCGAGCAATGCGTGGTCGTCGCTGAACGGCAGACCGACATTCATTGCCTGCAAGACGCCGGTGCGCCGGTGCGCCCCGATGATGATTGGGAGAGAAATGAGGTTACGCACCTCAGCAATACCCGCCGCCCGGAACAGCCGCCGTTCTTCCTCTCCCGGTGTCCAATGTGGCACGACGACGATTTGTTTTTCGAGTAGTGTGCGAGATGCGATGCTGCCGTCGGTCAGAGAGTGCGTGCTGATAGTTTCGCTCGTGAATACGGCGGGCAGCGAGGCGTGCGTCAACCGAATGCTTGCCTCGATGGGATCGAACGCATAATACCCGACGATTCCCGCATCGAGCGCGTCCGCGACTGCGCGAACTGCCTCCTTCACAGGGTCGGGGGCGTCAACCGCTTGCACAAGCCGTATTGCAAGCGAAAGCGATGAATAAGAACGGGTATCGCTGTCCGACACGGCCATGCGGAAGTCCTCAACTCATCTCTGCAAAAAAAAGCGTACCGTCCGGATAGTATCAACCGAACGGTACACCGTCAATTATACCTGAACTCCCGTGGCAAACGACTATTTTTTCGCTGCGGCACCCGCCGCGTATGCGTGATCGAGCACCGTCATGATGTGCGCCACATCCATTTCGCTGCCGTGCTGTCGCAGGATGCCGCCCACCTGAATCATGCAGCCGGGATTGGCGGAGACGACCGTATCGGCATTCGTCGCCATCGCGTTGGCGACTTTGCGCTCGCCCAACTGCGCTGCCATTTCGGGCTGCGTGATATTGTAGATGCCTGCCGAGCCACAGCAGAGGCTGGATTCTTTCATCTCGACCAGTGTCAACCCCGGCACTGCCTTGAGCAGCGTGCGCGGCTGCTTGGAAATGCGCTGTGCGTGGCAGAGGTGGCACGGCTCCTGATAGGTCACGGTCATATCCACATTGCCCATATCCGCCGTATTAATCGGGAATTTCGCCAGCCATTCAGTGGCGTCGTTCACGCGCTTGACGAACTCTTTCGCCCGCTCCGCGTACTGCGGGTCGTGTTCCAGCAGATGGCCGTAGTCCTTCAACTGCGCCCCGCACCCCGCCGCATTGATAATGAGTGCTTCCGTGCCGCTCTGCTCGAAGGCGTCAATATTCTTGCGTGCCAGCACCCGTGCGCCATCGAGGTCGCCCGCGTGGGCGTGGAGTGCGCCGCAGCATCCCTGCCCGGTGTATGCAGACACATCATTGCCGTTCGCGGCGAGTACGCGGGCAGTGGCGCGGTTCACATCGGCGAATGCCGTACTCTGGATGCATCCCGCAAATATTCCGACGGTATGTTCCGCTTGTGCCACATTCGTTGCCCGGAGTGTATTGCCACGCGGGACGAAAAATTTCTCGTCAATCGGCGGCAGCAGTTGCTCGGTCTCGTCCAATTTCAGCAGTTTCAGAAGACCGCTCTTGCGGGCGAAGGTCTGAATACCGGATTGCTGATAGAATCGCATCCCCCACGAGAACGCGCGAAGCAGCCCCATGTGGTTGAACAGCACCCCGAAGACCACGCCACGCAATGCCGCGACAGGCGGCGATTGCTCCGTCTCCTGCACCTGCTGAATCTGGTCTCGCGCCGCCTCGACGAGCCTCCCGTACTGCACTCCGGAGGGGCAAACCGCTTCGCAGGCGCGGCAGTTGAGGCACTGGCTCATCTGCCCCGTGAATACCTCGTCCTCGATGTCGAGCTGCCCCTCACTGACCATTTTAATGAGGTAGATGCGCCCGCGTGGGCTGGATGCCTCCCGCCCCGTCTCGACATACGTGGGGCAACTCGACAGACATAGCCCGCAATGGACGCAGGCATTGATGATAGAATCTTCCGGCGCGTCGTGGTCCGTAAACCCGCGCAGTAGATGTTCGAGCGGTTGATGTGTCTCTTCGACGGGCGCAAGTGCCATGCGTCTTCCTCTTTTCCGAGTGTCACGCGATACGATTTCCTCACATTGTACCGCGTTTCACGCACAGATGCGCCCCCGGTACTACTGCATCAGCGATTGCCCGCTGCGAGAAGCAGGTTCGTTCTGCACGAGGAAAACCAGTTGCCCGATGCGCTTTTTATGCCCACCACCCCAGTTTCGCCCGGTCAATCTGGTACTGCATGAAGGCGTCGTCGTCCATCTCGTCGCGGGTGGCGAGAAGGGTTGCCGCATCAGGGGTAGCGGGCCAGCGCAGTTTTGCGGGGGCGGGCGCGGTCAGCGATTGCACGATGGCGTCCGCTACTACCGATGGTTCGCTCCCGCCCGGTGCGCCGGGGCGTACTGCCTCCGCAAGCGGCGCGTATGGGCTGGTAGAGTCGGCGTAAGTGCGCGGTTCTTGCCGGAGGTTCGGCAGAAAGTTCGTCTTGATACCGCCCGGTTCGATCAGTATCACGCGAATATTCCACGGGCGCGTTTCGTACCAGAGCGATTCCGTGATCGCCTCTACCGCGAATTTCGTCGCAGGGTAGTAGCCATTGAGTGCGACGGCGACCCGCCCGGACACACTCGTGACATTGACAATCGCGCCGCGCTTGCGCTCCCGCATCCCCGGCAATGCCGCCTGCGTGAGCGCGACTAGCCCGAAGAAGTTCACATCGAACATCGCCCGGATTTTGGCATCGTCGCCCTCCTCGATAGAGGAACGGTACGAATAGGCGGCATTGTTTACCAGCGCATCGAGTGGCCCGACGCGCCCGATCAGTTCGCGCCCCGCCGCGTGATCGGTCACATCGAGCAGCGCGACCTCGCACCCGATCTCGCGCAGCCCCACGCCGTCTTCTTCTTTTCGTACGGTGGCGATGACGGACGCGCCTTCGTGCGCCAGCCGCTCCGCCGTCGCCCGCCCGACCCCCGTCGATGCCCCTGTGACTAGTATTCGCGCTCCGGACAATGCAATCGGATCACTCATCGTTGTCTCCTCCGGTGTGTATTTCATCGTAATACCGCCAGCGTATCACAAAACCGCAGCGGTTTTCACGGCGTGGGCGGTGTCGTGGCGAAGGCGCGGAGCAGGTCGGCGGTAGCGAACACATCCGCCGGTTCGATCATCTCGGTTGCGGTGTGGGTGTAGCGCGTCGGCACGCCGATCAACATTGCGGGAATATTGTGATCGAAGAACGGGCGGGCGTCTGAGCCATAGTTCGCGTAGACGCCGTGTTGAATCGGGACGCCATGCGCCTGCGCGACATCTGCGATGCGCCAGAGCAAACGGCGGTCGTAGTGGATGCCGCCATCTTTGTGGACCAGTGTCGGGCCGCCGCCGAGTTTCGTCGCGTACTCGCTCTCCTGCACCGTCGGCACATCGCCTACCAGCCCGACATCAAGCGCAAGTGCGAGGTCGAAATGAAACCGGGACGCCATCGCCTGTGCGCCGTGCAAGCCGCCTTCTTCCTGCACTGTTGCGCCGAACCAGAGATCGTAGTGCAGGTCGTCCATCACCAAACCGTCCAGCATCATATCCATGATCGCAAAAAGCATCCGGTCGTCCATCGCCTTTGCAGCGAAGCGTGTGCCGAACCGACGCGCGGGCCACGACCAGATGACGCCTGCCCCGACATGCACGCCCATTGCTTCGACTTCCGCACGGCTCGTCGCGCCGAGGTCTACGAAGAAATCGTTGAAATCGAGGTGCGGTTTGTCGAGTTGCGGCTGCGTCAGTGTATGCCCGCTGGCGGTGGCGAATATTCCCTCCGCAACGACCCGATCCCCCCGCCCGACGACTTGCGCGATTTGCCCGATCATGAAGCGGCGGTCGGGCGAACTGCGGCGCGGCCCCTGCGCGGTGTCGAGCAGCAAAAACCCCTGCTCAGTGATATACCGCACGACGAAACCGATCTCGTCCATGTGTGCCTGCACGAGTAACTTTGGTCCACTGCCCCCGACGCGGCAGACGATGTTACCCACGGGGTCTTCGTGCCATTCCGCCATGCGTCCCTGCCAGCGATCGCGTAGCCAGACGCGCACCGCTTCCTCCTGCCCCGACGGGCCGGCAATCGCGGTCAGTTCAGCGATGAGCGAGAACAAACGGTCGTTCGCAGCGGTGGCGGCAGTGTCGGTCATGCGGGACATCCTTTCCTGACGGGCGGCATTCCATGCCCGCTAGAATAGGCATTCCGGCGGGCGGGGGCAAGCAACCCTGCGACAGGGTCGCGGGATGATGGCTGTTCGGGGATTGCTTCATGTGTGCGTGAACCGTCGCCGCCGATACATCCACGCACCCCGCCCGCCCGTATACTTGGGTGAAGGAGTTGCCCGATGATCCAGATTGCTGACCCCGCCGCTGCGCAAACCGCCGAATCCGATACCCCTAACACCTCTGTGGCTCCCGCCCCCGCGATGCAGCGGGCGCGACGCGGGCGGCTCCTGCTCGGTGTGTGCGCGGGAACGGCGGCATATGTCGGGTGGGATGTCTGGTATGTGCGTGGGCTGTTCGTCGCGCTGGCGTGCATCGCCGGATTAGGCGTCGGCGTTTATCTCATTGCCGCCGTGCTGTTGCCGCTCGAACCCGCCCCCGCATAACTGCCGTCTTGCCCCCGCTGCACGGTCGGCACGGTATACTGCCGTGACCGATGCCCGGAGCCGCAAGGAGGCAACCACCGCGTGAACGAAACCGACTGGCAAGACCCCGATTACGACGCCATCGCCGCCCTCTATGCGGCAGAGTTCGGCATCGCCGCCCCCGACGACCCCGACACCGCGCTCCTCTGTGCGTATGCGGAGCGGGCGGGCGGGCGCGTCCTCGATCTCGGTTGTGGGGCGGGGCGGGTCGTCGTGCCGCTGGCGGAGGCGGGATTTGCTGTGACGGGTGTGGACACCTCCGCAGGGATGCTTGCCGCCGCCCGTACTGCCGCCGATGACGCGGGCGTGCGGGCGCGGGTCACGCTCGTGCAGGACGATATGCGGACGCTCGACCA